>NZ_JNGB01000240.1:0-2388 GCF_001029355.1 Robinsoniella sp. RHS | reverse complement strand
GAGGCTCTGCATACAGAGAAAAATCCTTTCCATTATTTTGGTTCTTCAGGTAGTATGCAAGAATGTCATAAGTAAGCTGATTATTTTTAGACAGTTTCTTATAAGAAATCTGATTCAGTGCTTCCTGATAATTTTCCAGGACAGCGGTAGATGCAGCGAGAGATTCTTCATCAGCGGCTCCAAGTGTTACCATGTAATCATCAATCCCGAAAGACTTTGGGTCCGACAGGGTATAATGAAGATTCAACGTGTTGGAGGTGACTTCATCCACAAACATGTTGTGGGTAAAATCTGTGAATTTGCGGTTTTCCTGATGATGGAAAGAGCTGTTGATGTAAATGCCGATAGAAATCAGCAGTAACAGGGAAGCCGGAATCAGCAGGAAGCGAAGAAGAGACGCGGGGTTGATTTTACGCATAGGGTTCACCTGACAATAGGGTCTTTAGTGTAAAGATATGCAGGAAGACATGCAAAAATTACCATTAGGGATACGAAAAAAGAAGGAGATGATAAAGGATATACGTATATAACTGGGTAAGCCGAAGAAAGACTGTTCGTACGCAATAAGGAGGTAATTATGAAAAAATATGGTTACGTAAGAGTATCTACAAAAGAACAAAATGAGGACAGACAGATGATTGCGCTGTCCAGATGGGGAGTCCGGGATGCTGATATCTATATGGATAAGCTGAGCGGCAAGGACTTCAACCGCCCCCAGTACAGAAAATTATTAAAAAGGATTAAGCCGGGAGATCTGATTGTAATTAAGTCCATAGACCGGCTGGGAAGGAATTATCAGGAGATTATTGACCAGTGGCGTGTGATTACAAAAAATAAAGGGGCAGATGTGCTCGTTCTGGACATGCCTCTGCTGGATACGCGGAAAGGCAAAGATCTGATGGGAACCTTTATCGCAGATATGGTGCTGCAGCTTTTATCATACGTCGCCCAGACAGAGCGGGAAAATATCAGGCAGAGACAGGCAGAGGGAATTGAGGCTGCAAAAATCCGCGGTGTACAGTTCGGGCGTCCCTGTAAGGATATTCCCCCGGAGTTTCATCTCATCCGGTCCAGATGGGAAGTAGGAGAGATCAGCGGCAGGGAAGCGGCACGTCAGCTTGCAGTCTCACATAACACGTTCTTTAAGTGGATTAACTCGGTACAATCATAAATTTGGCGAATAATGTAGACTTTTTTATCCAGTTCATTCTGAAATATACATAGATAGTAAATTTAGCGGTAATTGCATTTTAGACTACTTTTGGGCCCGAAGAAAGAAAATTCCATGCCCAGAAAAATTTTACCACGGTTGGTAATAAAAGTCTGATTATTTATCCGGAAATTGGAATAAAGAAAAATAAAGGATGGGTATGAAATGATGGAAGGTAGAAAAATGCCATATGATGATGTAGTAATGGAAAAAATGGATATTTCAGCGCTTTGTATGGAAACAATTGAAAGATATCGAAGCTTTATGAAGGGGAAAACGCCGGAGGCGCCTGTCCTGAAGCTTTTGATGCCGGAATTTCTGATTAAGCTGTCTGTTTTAAAAAGAGGAAGAAAAGATAAGCTTGTTCCCACTATAGCCGGTCTTCTGATGTTTGGGAAAGAATCCTGCATAAGGGAAGAGTTTCCAAATTACTTTCTGGATTACAGAGAGGAGCTGCAAGGTGTAAAGCTGGGCTGGAATTATCGTATGACCTCGGATGACGGATCTTTTAATGGAAATATTTTTGAATATTACAATAACGTAATAGGCAGACTGGTTGCTCATGGAGATCATGAATTTGCAGTAAACAAAATGAAAAATGAGGTTGGAAAAGATCTGGTGGTTAGTGCATTGAAAGAAGCGGTAAGCAATGCCGTGATTCATGCTGATTATTATGGGCGGCAAGGCATTGTTATCAGAAAAAAAGAAAATCTCCTTACCATATCAAATCCGGGCAGGCTTCTGATTCCAAAAGAAGAAATACTTGCAGGCGGAATCAGCGACCCCAGGAATCCAACAATATTCAAGCTTTTCAACATGATTGGAGTAGGAGACCGGGCAGGAAGCGGCATGGGCAGAATCTACGATGCCTGGAAAACCCAGAACTGGCCCAAACCGGTATTTGAAGCAAATGCAGACCCGTATAGAGTTACTTTGAAGCTGGAAGTATATTAGAAGGGGAAAAATACTTCATATACCTGCCCAGAATATTTTCCTTTCATACTTGACATCCAACATTCATTGTGATAGCCTAACTACATATAGACAAACGCAATGACGAAGAGAGTACATCGGATGCAGGCATTACAGAGAATTCCCGGATGCTGAGAGGGAAGTGTGAGTATAGATGGAAGATGGCTTCTGAGTGGTGCACCGAACATGGAAAAGGCAAGTGGCTG
>NZ_JNGB01000029.1:0-52912 GCF_001029355.1 Robinsoniella sp. RHS | reverse complement strand
GGGGCCCCGGGGTTGTGGCATGCTGTACGCTATTGGCATAGAACACTTAAAAMCMATTAAACCAGCTGGATGTTATCACACTGAACTGCCGTAACACACTCTGCTGCATCCAAAAACGAACAGACCGTCACAACCCAAGGGTCTCCACCAGGCTGAGAAAACCAGCTTTGTATCAACAAATGCTATCTCGGAAAGATGGGTGTGGGAAACTGGTATGGACGTAGGAAGCGTAGAGCAGAGCTGAGTATTTTACTTACCTTTCCGAATCGTTTTTTGGCGGATAGTATTCGACTGGCTCCCATCGGATACTAAGCGGGTACTGAACCGAGAAATGCATCAGGATTTCTCGGTGAATGCCCGCGTGCCGCCAAAAAGCGCTTCGGAAAGGTTAGAAAATACCAGTTCTGCGGCCAGCTGACGGAGCCCATGCCAGTTTCCCACACCCATCTTTCCGTACACTACCTACATCTACAAAGCGTCCTTCCTCAGCTAAACCCAAATTTAAGCTGAAATTGTACGCTCTGGAATCGGGCAAAAGAAAGAATGATGTATTAGTAATGAATTATATAAAGTAGCAAACCGACGCCTACGACATATCTTAATTATAAAGGTATGTCAGAGGAGATTTTTATGGCTAAAATTATTTTAGATGCCGGACATGGTGGTACGGACACCGGTGTGATTTACAATGGCCGTCAGGAAAAAGACGATGCATTAAAGCTTGCAAATGCAGTGGGAGTACTATTGGAAGAAAAGGGAATAGAGGTGGTATATACTCGTTCTGAAGATGTATACAGAACACCGATAGAAAGGGCATCTATTGCAAACGATGAACAGGCGGATTACTATATTTCCCTGCACCGAAACTCCAGTCCGGTGGAAAATCAGTACTCTGGTGTGGAATCCTTAATTTATGATGATTCCGGCACAAAAGCGGATATGGCAGATGATATCAATGGAGAACTGGAAGAGGTCGGATTCAAAAATCAGGGAGTAAAAGTCCGTCCGGGGCTGGTTGTGTTAAAAAGGACAAAGATGCCTGCTGTCTGGGTAGAAGTAGGTTTTATGAATAGTGACGAGGACAATCTGATATTTGACAGCCGGTTTGATGATATCGCTCAGGCGATCGTAAATGGAATTATGGAGTCTCTGGACGAAGCTTCGTCGCAGCCTACTTATTATCGTGTGCAGACCGGAACTTTTAGAAGAAAAGATAATGCGGAAAGACTGTTGGAACAGTTGCAAAGCCAGGGCTTCCCAGCATTTATTATTAATGAAGACGGTTATTATAAAGTTCAGGTTGGTGCATTTGAGTTACTGGATAATGCAATTCGCATGGAGGCTACACTTCGCAGGTATGGTTATCCGACTTTTTTAACCACGTAAGGAAATATGAATGGCAGCCGGGACTGATGAGAGGCATAAAATCATACAAATTAGAATAATTATGTTGAGGGGTATTTTCTCCGCTATGGTATTTACGGAACCATGGCGGAGATTTTTTCTGTAAAAAAAGATCATTTATAGTACATGATTTTCATTAGGAATCATATGTATTAACAATATAAGTTTCGAATTCTGCAAAAATGTATGTCTGATGGTTGTTGACGGCTGCAGAACTTAGAAATATAAGAAGGGGTGTATGCATGTATTTTTCACGGGATGCATTATACCAATTTATAGTTGAAAAGTCGAAAAACAAAGTAATGGCAGCCGGTATTCTGTCTGCCAGCGTCTGTATTGTAACTGGTATTTATCTGGGGATTGGTGCTTACTTTTCTTCTCACTTTATTTTCTGTTCATCGATTAATGGAATTGAATGCGGTAAAATGACGGTTGAAGAAGCAGAAAATGAAATGGCAGAAAATCTGCTGGATTATCGGCTGGAGTTGATTGAGCGGGGTGGGGTTATTGAGGTGATTACAGGAAGACAGCTTGGGCTTACATATATTCAGTCGGGGCAGGTTGGACAGATTTTAGAAAATCAAAATGCATTTTCCTGGGGAATATCTCTGGGGAAAAATAAAAATTACAGCGTTGTTCTTCCGGTTGAATATGAAGAAGGTGTGTTAAATGACCTTATAGATGGACTGGATTGTTTCGCACCGGGCAAAATCATAGAGCCCCGGGATGCAGTCATTGTTGAAAAAGATTACGGATTTGAGATACAGCAGGAAATCCTTGGAACTACTTTAAACCGGGAACGTTTTAGAAAAGCGGTTGAAAATGCAATAGCTACCGGAAAATCATCCATTGATCTGGATAAATCCGGGATATACGAATCACCTTCCGTACTTCACACAGACAGGAGTCTTCAGTCAGAAGTAGCACAGTTGAATGAACTGACCACTGCGGATATAACCTTTGATTTTACTGACCAGAAAAAAGAGGTGAACCGCAGTGTTATCCGTGAAATGCTTACTAAAGATACGGATGGCAACTATTTTCTAGATGAAAATAAGGTGGGGGAATGGGTTTGCCAGTTAGCATATGAAACGGATACCTTCGGGCTTTCCCGTCAGTTTAAAAAACACGATGGAAAAACTATAACACTTCCCAGAGGAGGGGATTATGGCTGGTGTATTGACCGGCCCGCAACAACCAAAAAATTATATGAGGCAGTTAAAAATGGTATTTCGGGAAATATGGAACCTGCCTATTTGTATACCGCAAAAGACAGATCCAAAAATGATATCGGGAATACCTATGTTGAAATCTGTATTTCTCAGCAAAGAATGTGGTTTTATAAGGACGGAAAAGAATTGGTCGATACGCCGGTTGTCACCGGTAACCCGAATAAAGGAAATGCAACCCCTTCGAATCATGTATGGGCAATTGACGGAGTCATTCACGGACAGATATTAAGAGGCGAAGACTATGCCCAACCTGTGACATACTGGATGCCTTTTAATGGAAATGTAGGGATTCATGATGCAGGTTCTTTTCGTTCGGCGTTTGGGTATGATATCTATTTATGGAACGGATCTCACGGTTGTATAAATACACCGGATAAAGCGGCGGCTGTTATATTTAATAATGTAGAGCGGGGAACACCGGTAGTTGTGTATGATTAAGGAAATTGGGTATCATATTTCATAGGGCACAATTGGAGACTATGCTGTAGTATCAGTCAACCTGGAAACAAAGAATAGTAATATGAATATCGTATATTTCAATCCAGATTGAGAAACCTATAGGAAGCGATAAAATTTAAAATTGTTTCTTAATATTATGCATGGGAATCGTTTTTGCAATAATTCAAAATATACCTAAAATTCTTATATTTCTTAAAATTATCGAAAAGTACTTTCTCTAATATGCATAAAATGATATGATAGTAGAAAGCATACTACTAGAGCGTGTATGAAATTCATTCCAGCCATCTGCACGCCCCGCTTTGCGGCATATTTGCCCCGAATTCAGGTTACGTAGCCCGCTACGCGCCTTTCATTCGGGACAAATCTCCAACAAACTGTGACGCGCAGCTGTCAGAAAGCAATTTTCAGACACGCTCTAGAGTGATTAATGAGGGATGAAAA
This sequence comes from Robinsoniella sp. RHS, assembly GCF_001029355.1. Lineage (NCBI taxonomy): Bacteria > Bacillati > Bacillota > Clostridia > Lachnospirales > Lachnospiraceae > Robinsoniella > Robinsoniella sp. RHS. The sequence goes on along the minus strand of NZ_JNGB01000029.1, from coordinate 49,373 downwards.
TGAAAGAAGAAAAAAGGGAAGAGCTTGAAAATGAGAAAGTCACTGGGGTTGGGAAAGATGCTGAAAACCATATAAATAAAGAGTCCCAGGATAAAACCCCGGATGTTCAGGAGAATAGTGCTGACATAAGTGACAAAGAAAAGCAAGAAGAGAATGCAGAAGAAAAGCAGGAAGAAAATGTTAATGGGCAGGTTAAAGAAAAGCAGGATATAAATGTTGAAGAAAAGCAAGAAATAAAGCAAAATGAAGAGGTAGTACAAGAAGTTAAATATGAAGTTGAACATGAAGAAAAAGGAGATACAGAAAATAAAGCAAAAGATGAAGCAAAAGATGAAGCAAAAGATGAAGCAAAAGATGAAGTAAAAGATGATGTAAAAGATGATGTAAAAGATGATGTAAAAGATGAAGTAAAAGATGATGAAAAAGATGATGTAAAAGATGATGTAAAAGATGATGAAAAAGATGATGTAAAAGATAAAGCAAAAGATAAGGCAAAAGATGATGTAAAAGATGAAGCAAAAGATGAGGCAAAAGATGAAGTAAATCAAGAAGTAAAACAAGAGCAGAAGGATCAGTTAAATGGAGAACTAAAAGAAGAGCAGAAGGATCAGCCAAATGGAGAATCTTTAGAAAAACTTAAAGAGACACAAGATCCAGAGCGAAATGAAGAGACAGGAAATGCCGAAGCACATAGTACCATTGAAAGTAATGAACATGATCCAATAGAAGAAAGTGAAGATGCATCCCGACAGGGAAAAAAAGGCCGGCTATGGAAAAAATTGCTGATTGGTTTCGGATGTTTTCTGCTATTGTGTGTCTTAGGTGTATATATCGGCGGTGCTGTTTACTTCCAGGATAAATTCTTTTTCAATACCAAAGTAAATGGTATTGATGTATCTAAACAGACTGTTGAAATGGTTGATAATTCTATTGCAAATAAAATCCATAAATATACCATTACACTTTCCGAAAGAGGGAAGGTAAAAGAGAAGATAACTGCAGATCAGATAGGATATCACTATGTGTCTAAAGGAGAAGTACAAGGTTTTAAAGACCAGCAAAACCCGTATACCTGGCCAAGAGCGTTATGGGAGAATTACCGCTATAAATTCGATTCCAGTACCACTTATGATGAAAAAAAACTTGCAAAAACTCTGAAATCACTGGAATGTATGAATGAAAAAAATATAGTGGCACCTAAAGATGCATTTATGAAATTTGGCGAAACCACTTATGAAATTGAACCGGAAGTAGAAGGCAACAAGGTTGATTACGATAAAATGGTTTCACTGGTGAAAAATTTGATTGAGCATGGAGAAAAGAAGGCGTCACTGGAAAAGAATGACTGTTATGTGCAGCCGGCAGTCCGATCTGATAATGAGCATTTGAATATGCTGATGAATAATCTTAATCAATACTGCAGAACAAGCATTACGTTTGCATTTGGTGAGAAGAGAGAAGTTCTGGATGGCAAAACCATCAAAGACTGGGTATCACATGATGAGGCGGGTACGGTCACCTTTGATGAAGAACAGGTACGTAATTATGTTGCTATGCTGGCTGATAAATACGACACCTATGACAGACCAAGGGAATTTAAAACCAATGACGGCTCAATGGTTACGGTTAAAGGCGGAAGCTATGGGTGGATGATTGATCAGGAGCAGGAGATCGTAGACTTAACCAAGTTAATCCAGCTTGGAGCCGTTCAGGAAAGAACACCTGCTTTTGCACGGACAGCGGTCAGTTTTGATAACAGTGATCTGGGGCAGGACTATGTGGAAATTGATTTGACAAGGCAGCATCTGTGGATGTATATTGGTGGTCAGGTGGCAGTTTCCAGTGACTTTGTATCAGGAAGCATGGTAAAGGCAGGATGTGCCACGCCTGGCGGTACCTATACGCTGTATTATAAGAAATCCCCGGATGTATTAAGAAGCGATAAACCCGGAGACAGCTATGCTACACCGGTGACTTATTGGATGCCATTTAACGGCGGTATCGGGCTTCATGATGCCAACTGGCGTGGAAGCTTCGGGGGAAATATCTATCAATACAATGGATCCCACGGCTGTATTAATCTGCCAACCGATGCTGCAAGACAGATTTATGAACAGATTTATAAGGGTTTTCCAATTATCTGTTACTATCGATAAAGAATAGGATGTAAAGAATATGCAATATGAAAATATGGAAAAGGGAATCTTTTTAGACAGACCGAACCGTTTTATTGCGAATGTAGAAATCAGGGGCGTTAAAGAAGTCTGCCATGTGAAGAACACAGGTCGGTGCAGGGAGCTTTTAACGCCCCATGCCAGTGTGTACGTTCAAAAAAGCAATAATCCGAACCGAAAAACGAAATATGATTTGATTGGAGTAATAAAAGGCGATATAATGATCAATATGGATTCTCAGGCGCCGAATAAAGTAGTTCAGGAATGGATACAGGAAAGTAATTATTTCAAGAATGTTACTTATATCAAACCGGAAATGAAATATGGTAAATCTAGATTTGACTTTTATGTGGAGGCAGATGGAAAGAAGATTTATATGGAAGTAAAAGGTGTCACGTTAGAAGAAAATGGCACAGCGAGATTTCCGGATGCACCTACTCAGCGTGGAGTGAAGCACATCATGGAGCTGATAGGCTGTTTAGAAGAAGGTTATGAGGCATATATCTTTTTTGTTATTCAGATGAAACAGATAAATGAATTCCGGCCTAACGATCTTACTCACCCGGAATTTGGTGATGCACTTCGGCTGGCGAAAAAAGCAGGTGTACATATACTGGCATACGACAGTATTGTAACAGAGGACAGCATAAAAATTGATAAAGAGATTACCGTTATTTTATAATAAATATTAGGAGAATATATGTTAAATGAAATCGTGGAGCCGCTGCTTATGTGGTTCCGGGCAAATGCCAGGGTACTTCCCTGGCGGGAAGATAAGGCAGCATATCGGATCTGGGTTTCAGAGATTATGCTGCAGCAAACCAGAGTTGAGGCAGTGAAGCCGTTTTTTGAACGATTTACAAAGGCATTGCCGGATGTACATGCATTAGCGGTTTGTGAGGAAGATAAACTGCTAAAATTATGGGAAGGCCTGGGGTATTATAACCGGGTAAGGAATATGCAGATTGCTGCAAAAACCATAGTAGAAGAGTTTGACGGACAGCTTCCGGCGGATTATGAAGCATTACTGTCCTTAAAAGGAATTGGAAACTATACAGCTGGTGCAGTTGCGTCCATTGCTTATAATGTTCCGGTTCCGGCAGTAGACGGGAATGTATTGCGGGTGATCTCCCGGGTGTTGGCAAGTGAAGAAGATATTATGAAACAATCTGTGCGTAAGAAGATGGAAGAGGATATAAAAGCCATCATGCCAAAAGACTGCCCCGGTGATTTTAACCAGGCATTAATGGAACTTGGGGCCACTGTCTGTGTACCGAACGGTATGGCAAAATGCGATATCTGCCCCCTGGCATCAATTTGCAAAGCAAAAGCATTGGATATCGTCATGGAATTGCCGAAGAAAACAAAACAAAAGCCAAGGCGTATCGAAGAAAAAACGGTGCTGGTAATAAAAGACGGGGATAAAGCGGCGATTAGAAAAAGGCCTAAAAAGGGACTTTTGGCAGGCCTGTATGAATTGCCTAACCTGGAAGGGCATTTGACAGCAGATGAAGTGCTGGAGTATATAAAAGAGCGTCAGCTTGCACCTATACGGATCAGGCAGCTCAGAGAGTCTAAGCATATATTCAGTCATGTGGAATGGAGAATGACAGGATATGTAATTCAGGTTGAAGAACTGGAAAATGCTAAAGATACGGGAATGCTGTTTGTAGAGCCCTGGAAAACCCAGGAAGAATATCCAATACCGGCAGCTTTTGGCGCATATGCGGATTATCTGCAAATTAAACTAGGACAGGAAAAATACGAAGTATAGGGGAAAATAACATGAAATTATTATCAATTGCAATTCCATGCTACAATGCGCAGGAGTATATGAGAAAATGTATCGAATCTCTGCTGGTGGGTGGAGAAGATGTGGAAATTCTGGTAGTGGATGATGGTTCCAAAGATAATACTGCAGAGATTGCAGATGAATACGAAAGAGAATACCCTACCATAGTGAAAGCAATCCATCAGGAAAACGGCGGTCATGGAGAAGCTGTAAATGCCGGACTTAGAAATGCCACCGGTATCTATTTTAAAGTAGTAGACAGCGATGACTGGGTAGATCCCGATGCATATCTGACCATTCTTGGTAAAATAGCAGATATGATAGGTGGTCCCAATACCGTGGATATGTTTATCAGTAACTTTATTTACGATAAAGTCGGGGTACGCAGAAAAAAAGTAATGCAGTATCGTTCTGCATTTCCGCAAAATGAAATTTTTACCTGGGATGAAGTGCACAAGCTCCGAAAGGGCCATTATATCCTGATGCATTCTGTAATCTACAGAACCCAGCTTCTGAAAGCTTGTGGACTGGAATTGCCGAAGCATACTTTTTACGTAGACAACCTGTTTGTATTTCAGCCTCTGCCTTATGTAAAAAATATGTATTATCTGGATGTAAATTTCTACCATTATTTTATTGGAAGAGATGATCAGTCTGTAAATGAAGAAGTTATGATCCGCAGGATTGACCAGCAGATCCGGGTAAATAAAATTATGATTGATACAATGGCTTCGGCTAAAGTTTCAAATAAGAAGCTTCGTAAATATATGCTGAATTATCTTGATATTATTATGACAGTGTCTTCGATTATGCTGATACGTTCAGAAACAGATGAAAACTTTGAAAAGAAGAAAGAACTTTGGTCATATTTAAAGAAAGTAGACCGGGGACTTTATATAAAGATACGTACAGGTCTGCTTGGACGTACGGTTAATCTACCGGGCAAAAGCGGAAGGAATGTATCTGTAGCCGCATATAAATTAACCAGAAAGTTTTTTGGATTTAATTAAAGAGAAAGCTCTCCCTTATCCAAAAATAGAGAAAGCTCCCCCTTATCCTCGGATAAAGGAGAGCTTTTTTGATTCAAAAGAGATTTCAAGATCAGATCGGAAATCAAAAGATTCTCCGTCAGCATGGACGGCGAGAGGTACTTCCGTCTGTATACGCGCCTGGTGGCAGTGGAAAATATGTACACCTTTTGCTCCGGTATGTTTTCCCAAAAACGCTGTAGGGAGCAGTAATAATACCTTTAGCTTGGACATTTTTTCTATAACGCAGATATCCAGGATATCATCCGATGCATCCGCTTTTGGACAGAACTTAAATCCGCCCCCTTCATACGGAGTGTTCATAGCTGTAATAAAATATGCATTTTTATAGAAATGTTTCCTTTTATCATCCATTGTCAGTGTCATGGAAGCCGGTTTTAAGAGGAACAGCTGCTTTAATGCAATCCCAACATAGGTCAGTTTACCAAGTTTAACTTTGTTCAAAGCTTTTTTTAAGGTGGAGTGCAGGGCTTCGTGGCAGACTGCTGCATCGAAACCAATACCGGTACTGACGATAAAGTTCCTGCATTCCTGTTTGCTTTGATTGACACCAATGCTGACCTTTTGAATTCTGGTTGGATGCAGAACTGCATTCAAGGCATCCAGGGGATTCGAAGGAAGACGCAGGCCTCTTGCAAGGTCGTTACTGGAACCGGTTGGAATATAACCAAACACGATGGAGTCCAGATTTTTAAGCCCGTTGATTACTTCATTTGCGGTTCCGTCTCCGCCCACAGCAGTAATCGTACAAGGATTTTTCGTAGTAGATATTAGTTCAGCCAGACGAAGGGCATGGTTTTTCTTTTTGGTAAAATAGACGGTGTATTTAATTTTACGCTCTCTCAATTCCTTCTCCAGCATATTCCAGATCTTTCGGCCTTTACCGGAACTGGATTTTGGATTTACAATAAAATAATACATAATAGTTCCCCCAAAGTTGATATGATAACATCATAATATAAGAGAAGGGAAAAGTAAATATTTTTATTCAGGAGGGCCTTACTCAGCGAACCCCCAATTTAATAATTTCCAACTTCAAAGTCTACCCTGTTCAGAAGATACCAGATGCATAATTAGTACTTTTCTAACGTTTACAGCGTTGTAATTTTGAGAAAATTATGGTATTATGAAAAACAGACTATATCCTAGGAGGAAAGACATGGAAAAAGAGACAGTTTCCAAAAATTTTATTGAGCAGATTATTGAAAAAGATTTAGCAGAAGGACATTGCGAGACAGTATGTACCAGATTCCCGCCAGAGCCAAACGGCTATCTTCATATAGGACATGCAAAGTCAATCTTGTTGAATTACGGATTGGCACAGGAGTATCATGGCAAGTTTAATATGCGATTTGATGATACCAATCCTACAAAAGAGAAAGTGGAATTTGTTGAGTCTATCAAAGAAGACATTAAATGGCTTGGTGCTGACTGGGAAGACCGCCTGTTTTTTGCATCCAATTATTTCGAGCAGATGTATGAGTGTGCAGTGAAGCTGATAAAAAAAGGAAAAGCCTATGTCTGTGATTTGAATGCGGAACAGATCAGAGAATATCGCGGAACCCTCAAGGAGCCGGGAAAGAACAGCCCATTCCGGGACAGAAGCGTTGAAGAAAACCTGGAATTATTTGAAAACATGAAAAATGGCAAATATGAAGACGGTGAACGGGTGTTAAGAGCAAAAATTGATATGGCATCTCCGAATATCAACATGCGTGATCCGATTATTTACCGTGTTGCACGTATGACACATCATAATACCGGGGACCAGTGGTGCATTTACCCGATGTATGATTTTGCCCATCCGATTGAGGATGCAATTGAAGGTATTACACATTCCATCTGTACTTTGGAATTTGAAGATCACAGACCGCTTTACGACTGGGTGGTTCGTGAACTGGAATATCCCCATCCGCCAAAACAGATTGAATTTGCAAAGTTATATCTGACCAATGTGGTTACCGGAAAGCGCTACATCCGTAAGCTGGTGGAAGATGGCATTGTGGATGGCTGGGATGATCCGAGACTGGTTTCCATTGCTGCCTTAAAACGCCGCGGATTTACACCAGAGTCTATTAAAATGTTTATGGATCTTTGCGGAGTGAGCAAAAGCCAGAGCTCTGTAGATTATGCCATGCTGGAATACTGTATCCGCGAGGACTTAAAACTGAAGAAACCACGTATGATGGCCGTTTTAGATCCGATTAAATTAGTGATAGACAATTATCCGGAAGGACAGATTGAGTATCTGGATGTTGATAATAATCTGGAAAATGAAAGCCTTGGCAAACGTAAAGTTCCATTCTGCAGGGAATTATATATTGACAGGGAAGATTTTATGGAAGAGCCTCCAAGGAAATATTTCCGCTTGTTCCCGGGTAATGAAGTACGTTTAATGAATGCGTATTTTGTGAAATGTGAAAGCTTCATAAAGGATGAAGATGGTAACGTAACAGAAATTCACTGTACCTATGATCCCGAGACAAAGTGCGGCACGGGCTTTACAGGACGTAAGGTAAAAGGTACCATTCACTGGGTAGCGGCACCGACAGCGTTAAAAGCAGAAGTACGTCTCTATGAAAATATTATCGATGAAGAAAAAGGTGTCTACAACGAAGACGGAAGCTTAAACCTGAACCCTAATTCGCTGGTTATTTTAAAAGAATGTTTTGTGGAGCCAAACCTTGCAGATGCGAAAGCATATGACAGCTTCCAGTTTGTGCGCCAGGGCTTTTTCTGTGTGGATGCAAAAGATTCCAAACCGGATGCACTGGTGTTTAACCGAATTGTATCTCTGAAGAGTTCTTTTAAACTGCCAAAATAGATTATGGCAGCGGGGGGAATATATGAACGAATTAACAATCAGCCTGGATGTTCAATCTTCCAGGCCCCTGTATGAGCAAATATATGATTATATCAAAAATGATATCCAAAATGGAGGGCTGCCTTGTAAAAAGAGGCTGCCCTCTACCCGCAATCTGGCAAAACATCTCCAGGTAAGCAGAAGTACGGTTGAATTGGCTTACGAACAGCTATTGTCAGAGGGATATATAGAGGCTGTTCCCTGTAAAGGCTATTTTGTAAGTGATCTGGATGGCTTGTACCATCTTTCTACGGCAGCTCAGGCGCCGAAAAAGGCAGTACAGGAAATAAAAGAGTATTTTGCTTATGACTTTTCACCCAGTGGTGTAGATTTAAACAGTTTTCCCCATAATGCCTGGAGAAAAATTTCAAAAAATATTCTGCTTGAAGATAATAAAGATTTTTTTCAGCTTGGTGAACCCAAAGGAGAGAGCGAACTTCGTGAGACGATTGCAGCATATCTGCACCAGGCACGAGGTGTAAACTGCAGTATGGAGCAGATTATTATTGGGGCAGGTAATGATTATCTGCTTATGCTTTTATGTAATCTTCTTGGAAGAGGCCATATCATAGCAATGGAAAACCCAACTTATAAAAAGGCTTATGATATTCTGAACGTACTTTCTAATGAGATGCTGGTAATTAATATGGATAAGAACGGAATGGATGTGGCAGAGCTTGAGAATTCCAGGGCGGATATCGCCTATGTTATGCCGTCCCATCAATTTCCCCTGGGGACCATTATGCCAATCAAACGGAGAATGCAGCTTTTAAAGTGGGCGTCAGAAGACGAGAAGCGCTATATTATCGAAGATGACTATGATAGTGAATTTAGGTACAAAGGGAAACCAATACCGGCGTTACAGGGCTATGACAGCCATGACAAGGTGATTTATATCGGAACGTTTTCCAAGTCAATTGCACCTGCGATCCGTGTGAGTTATCTGGTTCTGCCAAAAAGGCTGTTGGCGGTATATGATGTAATCGGTAAAATATTTTCTTCTACGGTGTCCAGAGTAGATCAGATGATTATTTCCAGATTTCTGAATGAGGGTTACTATGAGAGACATTTAAATAAAATGCGTGCAGTTTACAAAAGCAGGCATGATGTATTGCTGGAAAAGCTCAAAGGACTGGAAAGTATCTGTACCATATCGGGAGAAAATGCAGGTGTTCATATATTATTGAGCTTTGTAAATGGAATGTCGGAAGATGATGCCATAGAGAAGGCGCGCCTGAAAGGCGTTAAAGTCTATGGGCTGTCTGCTTACTATGTGGCAGCGCCCAGGAAGACTACGATGCCTACAGTAATTCTGGGATATGCAAATCTTTGTGAAGCAGATATCGCCGAGGCGGTGCACCGTCTGATTCATGCGTGGATAGTATAGAAATCTTGTATATATTATAAAAACACCAACGAATTCCGCTGGTGTTTTTTGAATGTTATTTTAACACAATTATTTATTCCGCTGTTTTGCTTACTTCGCCTTCATCATCAGTCTGTCCATCTGTTTCATCAGCAGAAGCGTCTTCCGGAGTTTTTTCAGGCGTATGAGATTCTTTTGGAATTGTGACGTATTCTCTTGCTACCGGAGTAACATCATCTTCTTCATCCAGATCATCCTCAAAGTCGTCTTCGAAGTCTTCGAAATCATCCTCCCATGTATCATCTTGTTGTTTGCATTTATTTAAGTAATAGATACCTCCTGCGATAGCAACACCTATTACAGCAGCACCAAGTAAGAATTTTCTATTTTTTTTAGCCATAATCCTGACTCCTTTCATAATTTATGACAACATAATTACGTTTATTGTAATACTTTTTTCTGAAAAAGGAAAGGGGTAATTACAAATTTATTCTTCCACATGTTCCAGCCCCTGATTCAGAATCGTAGATACATGGGTATCTGCCAGAGAATAATAGATCGTTTTTCCATCTCTGCGGAATTTTACCAGATGGCTTTGCTTTAGAACCCGCAATTGATGGGAGATGGCACTCTGGCTCATTCCAAGCAGATCTGCAATGTCACAAACGCACAGTTCAGAAGCAGACAGTGCATAGAGAATCCGGATTCTGGTAGGATCCCCAAAGATTTTAAACAGGTCAGCAAGCCGGTAAAGATCTTCTTCTCCCGGAATAACCGTATTTTGAATTTCATGATGGATGTGGTTGCCATCACAACAGTTTTCTATCATATCCTCGTTGTTCATAATTTCCTCCATTCGTACGTCTGGATACGCACACACAGACAGATAGAAAAGATATTCTCTTCTTAATATGCCCGTATTACTTATTTTATTTCATGCAATTAAAGATTACATGACGTTATCTGAATTCTGAAAATATAAAAACAGAATTTCCTCTAATACATAGTTTAAAGAAAATCCTGTTTTTTGTCAATGTAATTCTTTGTCGAGACATGCTGCCGGTGAATGCATTATTATTCCGTGATGCTATTTCTTCTTATAAAGAATTCTTACAGAGTTCAGAACACACAGCATAGCTACACCGCTGTCTGCGAATACAGCCATCCACATAGAAGCAAATCCCATGAGCCCAAGGATCATAACAAGTATTTTAATTACCAGGGCAAAAATAACGTTTTGTCTGGAAATCAGACCGGTGGAACGTGCAATTGCAATAGCATCCGGGATAGCAGTAACGCTGGAATTCATAAATACAACATCCGCTGCTTCAATAGCAGCGTCAGCGCCGCTTCCCATAGCTGCTCCAACATCAGCACCAGCCAGTACCGGTGCATCGTTAATGCCATCACCGACAAACATGACACGTCCGTGTGCATCTCTGATTTTCTGCAGCTCTGTTAGTTTTTCCTGAGGAAGAAGTTTTGCATGGACTTCATCGATACCGGTTTCTTTTGCAACAGCATTAGCGCTGTCTAAAGCATCACCTGTTAACATGGCTGTTGTGATACCCAGAGATTTTAATCTCTTAATTGCAGGTGCGGCATCTGCTTTTACCGTATCAGAAATTACGATATGGCCTGCATAGGTTCCGTTCACGGCAATGAGTACTTCTGTACCAAAGCTGTCTTTTTGAAAATTTTTCAGGGAAACCTTATAAGCGTCCATCAATTTCTGATTGCCGCAGAGGATATCTCTGCCATTGATTACGGCGTGGATTCCTTTACCGGCTAACTCTTCTACAGATGCGGGGCGGTTCAGTTCCAGTTTTGTATTTCTGGCTTCGCTTACAATACTTGTTCCGATTGGATGTGTGGAATCCAGTTCACATATAGCAGCAAGTTTCAGGATTTCCTGTGAAGTAAATCCATTGGCAGGAACGGCATGCTGTACCTGGAAGTTTCCTTCTGTTATGGTTCCCGTTTTATCCATAATAACGGTAGTAACATCTTTTAATGCTTCCAGTGAAACGCCGCCTTTGAATAGGATACCTCGTTTGGAACCCGCGCCAATACCGGAGAAAAATGCCAATGGTACGCTGAGCACAAGAGCACAGGGGCAGCTGATTACCAGGAAGGTAAGTGCTGTGTAGATCCAGTGATTCCAGTCACCTGTAATCAGGGATGGAATAATAGCAGTGCAGACAGCAAGAGCCACAACAAATGGTGTATAAATTCGGGCAAATCGCGTGATAAAGCGATCGATCTTAGGCTTGCTTGCAGCGGCATTTTCTACGGAATCCAGAATTCTGGTTACCATGGAATCCTCCAGTACTTTTTCAACACGGATTTTTATCAGTCCTGAGGTATTCATACATCCGGATGTTACTTCATCTCCATAGCCTGCTTTTACAGGTACCGGTTCTCCGGTTACCGGTGAAGTATCAATACGGCTTTCCCCTTCTATAATAACCCCGTCCAATGGAATACGGTCACCGGGACGTACAACCAGAATGTCGCCAACCTGAGCATCACCGGCAGGAATAACCTGCACTTCATCTCCGATAGCAAGATTTACTACTTCCGGTCTCATATCTACGGCATCCATGATCTGACTGCGGCTTTTTTCTACGGCCCGGTCTTCAAAATATTCGCCTACCCGGTAGAAGAGCATAACGCCAATCGCTTCCGCATAGTCACTGATAACAAATGCGCCAATTGTTGCAATACTCATCAGGAAGTTTTCATCAAATACATGGCCTTTGGCAATGTTTTTTATCGCAGTCCACACAATTTTCCAGCCCAGAACGAGATAAGAAATGGCATAGACGATAAAAACGGGTGTTGGTCCAATATTTTTGGACTCCATTACTTTAGCAGCAATTAAGAGAAGTGCGCCAACAATAATTTCGATTATGGAGCGGTGCTCATGAAAGAAAACAGTTCTTTTAGGCAGATCAGTTACTTTTTTGGAAAGAATATCTCTGCCTTTCGGTGAGGTATCTCTTGCCTTAATTATAACGTCTGGCTCAATGGATTTTGCTATTTTTTGTATTTCCGGAATTAATTTATCCGGATCCTTTGCAGTTATACGAAGCTGCTTTGTCGCATAAGTAACGGTAGCGCTGGTTACCTCCGGAAGATTGTTGATCATACGTTCAATTTTGGCTGCACAGTTGGCACAGTCCAATTCTTCGATGGTATAAGTATTTGTCACCTGGATACCTGGAGTTTTCCCGCCTCTTGGGACGATTTTTACGTCCGGTTCGATAGAAGCACAGATTTCCTGCATCCTGGGAAGGAGAGCATCGGGGTTTGGTGCAGATACCCTTAATTGTTTTGTTGCGAAAGCAATTGCTGCATAAGACACATCCGGGAGATCTTTGATTTTACGTTCCATCTTTGCGGCACAATTTGCACAGCCCAGATTTTCCAGCAGATAAACCTTTTTAATATTATTTTCGTCCGGCATTCTGCAAGTACATTTAGAAAGGCTTTCTCCGCAGACATCACAATATTCTACATGTGGATTGCACAACTCACATGTACAGTCTTCAGGATGACCGGGAGTCTGAATATGCAGGCATTCAAAATGCGTATGGGACCCGGAAAATGATTCTGCATTTGCTGCATCATCTTCATGACTATGGTCGCAGCCGCAGGCACATTCTGGGTGAGAACGATGATGTTCCTCATGATCCTGGTTGTCATGCACGTGATCGTCATGCTCATGATCACAGCCGCAGGTACATTCTGAGTGAGAATGATGTTTTTCCTCATGATTCTGGTCATTATGCTCGTGACCGTTATGCTCATGATCACAGCCGCATGCACATTCTGAGTGAGAATGATGTTTTTCCTCATGATTCTGGTCATTATGCTCGTGATCGTCATGCTCATGATCACAGCCGCATGCACATTCTTCGCGAGAATGATGTTTTTCCTCATGATTCTGGTCATTATGCTCGTGACCGTCATGCTCATGATCACAGCCGCAGGTACATTCTTCGTGAGAATGATGATGTTCCTCGTGGTTCTGGTTGTCATGCTCATGACCGCATCCACAGGAACATTCCTTGTGAATATGTGAGTGATCTTCGTGCTGTTGCGCATGATCCGCATGGGAATGACCGCATCCGCAATGCTCATCATGATGATGTTCCTGCACAGCACTGGAGTTTAAAGATTTATTGCTTCCTTGTTCTGTTCTATGATCTTTCATAACAGGTACCTCCTGATTCGATTTTTACTTGAAACACATGAACAACTATTCATATGTTAATATAATCATATCTTTAGGAAAATGTCAATACAAAATTATTAATATCATAAAAATTAATAAATGTGACAAAAGTCACTGGTGTTTTTTAGGAGAAACGTTTATACTATAAGGTAAGAAATAAAGTAGTCGTATTCATATAAGTAAAATGAAGTATAATGAAGTATGTTTCATTTTTATGATAAGCCGGATTAAAAGGCAGAGGGGAATTAAGGTGATGTATAATGCGTAAACGTATATCGAGTATATTGTGGGGAATTTTCTGGTTGGTTCTGGGGTTAGGGATTGCAGGAAATATGTTGGGAATTTTGAATTTTTCTCTGTTTTTTAACGGATGGTGGACAATGTTTATTATTATTCCTTCTTTTTTGAGTTTGATTGAACATAAACCCAGGTCATCAAATGTGATAGGGCTGTGTATTGGCATCTTCTTTTTGCTAAGTTCATGGAATCTGCTTAGCTGGGGCATGGCCGGGCGTCTAATCTGGCCAACGATTCTTGTGGTAGCCGGTGCAGGATATCTGGTAAAGCATCAGAGAATCGGTTATCAGGAACATAAGCGGGTAGGCAGCGGTTGTGATGGAGCAGCCTGGTACGGCGGTCATAACAGCGGCAATTATCGTAAATTTGAAAATGATGGAAGAAATTCGGGCTTTGGAAATAGCAGTGGACAAGGATCTCAGAACAATCAAAATGAGAACTGGCGTCAGGCGCCCGGCGGACAGAGTGGATACCGGGAAAGAAATGACCAGAGAAATGAATATCAGGGACAGCAGGAATACCGTGGGCAGCAGACATATCAGAGTTATAACCAACAGAATTACCAAGAGGCTCCAAATCATCAGAGGAATCAGAATTATGCCGGTGGATTTCAGGGACAGCAGTCATATCAGGGACAAAGACAGGATCCATCAGAAATACACAGCGTAGAGAAGAGCGGTGCAGTTCAGAATATGCCAAGCTTCACAGCTTTATTTTCTTCTAGAAATATAAACTATAATGGTGATATATTCGATGGCGCTTTAGTGAATGCGGTTTTTGGAGGCGTGGAACTGGATTTGAGATATGCCATTTTTGAAACGGATGTCAGAATTGATGTAATGTCTCTGTTTGGGGGTATTGAAATTAAGGTGCCTGAGTATGTCAATGTAAAGGTTGATGATACGCCTATTCTTGGCGGGGTGTCTAACAAGGCCAGATTGATGCCAGTGCCGGGAGCACCTACCATTTATATCAGGGCAACTTGTATTTTAGGAGGATTAGAAATAAAATAAAAATAACTGTCGGCGGTTGAGGATCAACTGTCCGGCAGTTTTCTATTTACTGGAGCAATTTGGTTTACTGGAAGAGTACCTGTACAAGAAACATATAAAGCAGCGTACCGCCTCCAATGCTGATCAGAGTATTCCTTTTCCAAACATGTAAGAAGACGATGACAACCAGTGCAATCAATTCCGGTATACCAAAAGGAGCTGATATAACGGAGACATTTTTAAAACAATATACAACCAGCATACCGATAATTGCAAAAGGAAGAACTTTACCTAAATACATGATATATGCAGGGGTCTTCTTATTTCCGGGAAATAGAAGGAAAGGAAGCCCACGGATGAAAAAGGTAACACCAGCCATAATCAGAATCATTATAAAAGCCTGTGAATCAGGAATTCTCATTGCTTAGGTCACCTCGCTTTTCCAATTGTTTACGAAATACAGTCAAAAGAACAGATATGGATATCATGGATGGAATGATAAAATTACCGCTTCCAAACAGGATCAGGCAAATGACAGAGCATACCAGACCAATCAGTGCCGGAATATGATCTTTGCTTGTGAGCCATTGTTCCGTAAAAATAACGATAAACAGTGCAGTCATGACAAAGTCTATGCCCTTTGTATTAAAATCAATCAGAGAGCCCAAAACCGCGCCCAGAGTACAGCCGATAATCCAATAGCAGTGATCTAATACAGAGATGAATAAATAAAACCATTCTGCATTGACTCCTTTGGGGGGAACGGCGGAACAGATCAGAGAATAGGTTTCATCTGTAAGTTCATGGATCAATAACGGTTTTTTACGTCCGACAAAACGATACTTATCAATCAGTGACAGTCCATAAAACAGATGGCGTATCTGAATCATTACCGTCATAAATGCCGTATAAAGAAAAGTAACACCACCAGCAAGCAATTCAATAGCAACATATTGCATAGAACCGGCATAGATAATGATACTCATAAAAAAAGCCCAGATAAAGGAAAAACCTTTGCTTTCCAAAAGGATTCCAAATCCCAGACCTAGAAACAGGTAGCCAGCCATAATAGGCAATGTTAGTGGAAAGGCTGCCTTCAGCGCTTTGCGTCTCATTTGTATATCTCCTTCCAGCTTTTTATCTGGGATAGTATAGCACGTTAATGTGCGAATGTCAAAATAATGTTTATATTGTCAAAATAAGATTACTAATCGATATTCAAGAGTGCACAGGTTAGAAAGGGTTTACTATTAAGAAGGAGACACTTTGCAGCTGAGATAGTGTAAGGAAAGAGAAGGTGGTGGGCAATGACAGGAGCGTGGAAGACTTACCGCAGAACTGGCATTTTCTAACCTTCTCCAGCGCTTTTTAGCGTCCGGCAGTCATTCGCTGTGAAATACGGATGGCTTTTGCAGCGCTACATCTTATCGTACACAACCTTTATATAGAAAGCGTCTTTAATCTGCTAAACTCAAAACTTAAATGTTTCCCATCCGGAGAACTTAGTGCTACAATATTGGAAGAAAAGAAAGAAAATTAAGATAAGAAAGATAAGGAGGATTATGGCTTGAAGCATTTTTATGATGATATTACAGAGTTCATTTTTGTAGAAAACGATCCTGTTCCGTCCGATATGATTTTTATTCCCGGCGGGAGTTATGGAGAAATTGCGTTACATGCAGCTGATTTATATAAAGGGGGTTATGCAGACCGTATTATGGTTTCCGGGAAATTCAGTGTTTTAAAGGGAAAGTTTGCAGGAGTTGATTCACCTCTAGACTACTGCGGAATGGATTTTCAAACGGAAAGCCAGTTTCTAAGCAAAGTTTTGCAGGATGCAGGTGTGCCGGCAGTGTCAATTTATATGGAAGAAGAGGCAACCTTTACTTATGAGAATGCAATCTACTGTAGAAAGCTGGCAGAGAAGCTGGGGCTTCAGATAAACAAAGCAATCATTTCCTGCCAGGCATATCATGCAAGAAGGTGTCTGATGTATTATCAGCTTCTGTTTCCGGAAACGGTATTTTATGTATGTCCTGCTGAAACCCGGGGAATTAACAGGAATAATTGGTTTATGGAAGAAAAAAAGATTGATCAGGTGTTGGAAGAAGTAGAGCGCTGTGGCAGGCAGTTCCATAAAATTATGCATGATTTGATTGACAAATAATTTTATTTTATCCCTCCGAATTTAGGGAAGGACCAGGGGACCTGCAATTTACAGACTAACATAAAATAAAAGCACAGGAATATCGAATTAACAGTTTCGGTGTTCCTGTTTTTTGTGTAATGCTGTACTAATACTACAGCAAACAGTTTGTAAGGGGCTTATTGCTAACAATTCCAAATAATCGTATGAGTCATTACTTGGAATAGAGACTTCCAGCAGGATTATTATATTTGGGTTTCGCTGATTAAGGACGCTTTGTAGATGTAGGTAGTGTACGGAAAGAGAAGGGGGCGGACCAGGACATTGGTTTGAAATGCTTACCGCAGAACTGGCATTTTCTAACCTTCCCGGAGCACTTTTTGGCGGCACGCGGGCATTCGCTCCGAAATCCTGATGCATTTCGCAGCTCAGTGCCCGCTTAGTATCCGATGGGAGCCAGTCGAATACTATCCACCAAAAAACACTCCGGGAAGGTAAGTAAATGCTCAGCTCTGCTATACGCCTTCCAAACCAATGTCCTGGTCCGCCCCCTTCTCTTTCCGGGATGCAGTTTATTGATACAAAGCTGGTTTTCTCAGCAGGGTTGGGCCCCGGGGTTGTGGCATGCTGTACGCTATTGGCATAGAACACTTAAAAACCAATAAACCAGCTGGATGTTATCACTCTGAACTGTCTCTAAATTCTACTACAGAATATTTGTGGTTATAGTACCTACATCCAGTTAAGTCTGTGATCAGGAAAGCAGGTAAAATTTCGTCTTATCATCCCCCTTTCACACTGAACTGACGTAACACACTCTGTTGCATCCAATAAAGAACAGCCTGCAACAGCCCAGGGGTTCCAACCTGCTGAGAAAACCAGCTTTGTGGCAGTAAACTGAATCTCGGAAAGATGGGAGTGGGAAGCTTGTATGGGCGGAGGAAGCGTAGAGCAGAGCTGAGTATTTACTTACCTTTTCGAAGTGTTTTTTGGCGGATAGTATTCGACTGGCTCCCATCGGATACTAAGCGGGCACTGAACCGGGAAATGCATCAGGATTTCCCGGTGAATGCCCGCGTGCCGCCAAAAAGCGCTTCGGAAAGGTTAGAAAATACCAGTTCTGCGGCCAGCTGACGGAGTCCATACAAGTTTCCCACTCCCATCTTTCCGTTGCACCATCTCCATCTACAAAGCGTCCCCTTACTCAGCAAAACCCAAATTTAAGATGAAATTATTAGGCTGGAGAAAAAGTATATGGGATTTGTAAAAAACAGTTGACAAAATTACCAAACAAGAAGTATACTGTGGATATAAAGTTTAGTAAATGAACTAATTATTTCAGAAAGCATAAAGGAGGATGAATTCTGTGCTTGAAACTTACAAAGTAACCGATGAAAAGTTCAGAAAGTATGGCCGCATTGTAAAAGATATTGACTGCGGTGAATTAATTGAGAAGATGAAATCGACACCCCTTCCGGAAGATGTTATCTATGTTCCATCTGTTTCAGAACTGGAAGAGCTGCCGGTATATGAGAGGATGCAGACAATAGCATACGGCGAATTACCAATACAGATTGGTTACTGCAACGGACATAATCATTTATTAAATGCAGTAGAATATCACCGTTCATCAGAAGTAAATGTGGCAGTGACAGATTTAGTACTTATGCTGGGAATGCAGCAGGATATCGAAGCAGACTATACATATGATTCGTCAAAAATTGAAGCATTTTTTGTTCCGGCGGGAACCGTAATAGAAGTCTATGCAACAACTCTTCACTATGCACCCTGTAATACCCGGGAAGAGGGATTCCAGTGTGTGGTAATTCTCCCAAGAGATACAAACCTTCCTTTGGACCAGTGCCATGGAGGAGATCAGGAAGATAAACTTTTAACAGCTAAGAATAAATGGCTGGTTGCGCATCCGGATGCAAAAATCGATGGGGCATTTAACGGAATCAAAGGGGAAAACCTTTCTTTATAGGAAAACCAGGTCTTAAAACATAGTAAGAAAGAAAATATTAAAATAACCATAAATCATAGTATTTTATTCAGGAGGAAAAAAAATGAACAACATGCCAAAAGTTAAAATCGGTATTGTAGCTGTAAGCAGGGACTGTTTCCCGGAATCTTTATCCGTATCCAGAAGAGAAGCTCTGGTAAAAGCGTATAAAGAAAAATATAATGCAGAAAACATTTATGAATGTCCAATCTGCATCGTTGAAAGTGAAATTCATATGGTGCAGGCATTAGAAGACGTAAAGAAAGCAGGCTGTAATGCACTGGTTGTATATCTGGGGAACTTCGGACCGGAAATTTCCGAAACATTGTTAGCAAAACATTTTGATGGACCATCCATGTTTGTTGCAGCAGCAGAAGAAAGCGGAGACAATCTGGTTCAGGGCCGCGGAGATGCTTATTGCGGTATGTTAAATGCCAGCTATAATTTAAAACTTCGTAATATTAAAGCATACATTCCGGAATATCCGGTTGGAAATGCAGAAGAATGCGCAGATATGATTGAAGAATTTGTTCCGATTGCAAGAGCAGTTGTGGGACTTTCTAAATTGAAAATCATAAGCTTTGGTCCTCGTCCTTTGAATTTCCTTGCTTGTAATGCACCAATTAAACAGCTCTATAACTTAGGGGTAGAGATTGAAGAAAATTCAGAACTGGATTTATTCGAAGCATTTAATAAGCATGCAGATGACCCACGTATCGCAGATGTAGTGAAAGATATGGAATCTGAGCTTGGAGAAGGTAATAAAAAACCGGAAATTCTTGCTAAACTTGCACAATATGAACTGACACTCTTAGACTGGGTAGAAGCGCATAAAGGCTATAGAGAATATGTAGCAATTGCAGGAAAATGTTGGCCTGCTTTCCAGACACAGTTTGGATTCGTTCCATGCTATGTGAACAGCCGTCTCACCGGAATGGGAATCCCGGTATCCTGTGAAGTGGATATTTATGGAGCACTCAGTGAATTTATCGGAACCTGCGTAAGCGAAGATGTTGTTACTTTACTGGATATTAACAATACTGTTCCAAATGATATGTATGCTGATGATATCAAAGGCAAATTTGACTATACTCAGAAAGATACTTTCATGGGCTTCCATTGTGGTAACACCAGTTCTAAAAAATTATCCTTCTGTGCTATGAAATATCAGATGATTATGGCAAGAGCGCTTCCGGAAGAAGTAACACAGGGTACTTTGGAAGGAGATATTGTTCCTGGAGACATTACATTCTACAGACTGCAGAGTACGGCTGATTCCAAACTGCGTGCATACATTGCACATGGTGAAGTTCTCCCGGTAGCAACACGTTCCTTCGGTGCGATTGGTATCTTCGCAATACCGGAAATGGGAAGATTTTATCGTCATGTATTAGTAGAAGGAAATTATCCTCATCATGGAGCAGTTGCGTTTGGACATTACGGAAAAGCACTTTATGAAGTATTCAAGTTCATCGGTGTAGATGTAGAAGAAATCGGATTTAACCAGCCAAAAGGAATGTTATATAAGACCGAAAATCCATTTGCATAACAACGGCAGTATAATTTAAGAAAATAGGAAGCTCGCAGTGCGGGCTTTCTGTTATTGAAATCAAAATGATACGGCTGATGTGAAAGCATTGCTTTGTAATTTGGCTGAATATTGTGGCAGTCAGCAATGCACAGGTGATGTTACATGGGCAGGGATATTTTTTAAAGGAAGAGAGGAAACGGACAGATGTTATATATAGGAGTAGATTTAGGTACGTCTGCAGTAAAGCTTTTGTTAATGGAAGCAGATGGTACCATTAAAAATGTAGTTTCAAAAGAGTATCCGCTTTATTTTCCGAATCCCGGATGGTCTGAACAGAAACCGGAAGATTGGTGGAGTGCAGTAGTAGCGGGAATACAGGAACTGACAGCAGATTGTAATAAGGCGGAGGTTGCCGGAATCAGCTTTGGCGGACAGATGCATGGATTGGTGATACTGGATGATAAGGATGAGGTAATCCGCCCGGCTATTCTCTGGAATGACGGCAGAACCGGAAAAGAAACCGACTATTTAAATGAAGTTATCGGAAAGGATAAATTATCCGAATATACGGCGAATATTGCATTTGCCGGTTTCACGGCACCAAAAATTCTCTGGGTTAAAAATAATGAGCCGGAAAATTTTGCAAGAATAAAAAAGATTATGCTGCCAAAGGATTATCTGGCATATAAATTATCCGGAGCGTTCTGTACCGATGTATCCGATGCTTCCGGTATGCTGATTTTTGATGTGAAGAATAAATGCTGGTCCAAAGAAATGCTGGATATCTGCGGCATTACAGAAGAACAGGTTGCAAAGATCTATGAAAGTTATGAGATAGTCAGTACCTTAAAACCGGAGGTCGCAAAAGAGCTGGGTCTTCCGGAAACTGTGAAGGTTGTTGCAGGTGCAGGAGATAATGCGGCAGCAGCTGTGGGAACCGGTACCGTGGGAGATGGGATGTGTAATATTTCTCTTGGTACCTCCGGAACAATTTTTATTTCCAGTAAAGATTTTGGCGTAGATGAGCACAATGCACTTCATGCTTTTGCCCATGCAGACGGACATTACCACCTGATGGGATGCATGTTAAGTGCCGCATCCTGCAATAAATGGTGGATGGATGAAATTATCGGTACCAAAGATTATGCAAAAGAGCAAAGTGAAATCACAAAATTGGGACAGAATAATGTGTTTTTCCTGCCATACCTGATGGGAGAGCGTTCCCCTCACAACAATCCAGATGCAAGAGGAACCTTTATCGGCATGACCATGGATACCACTAGGGCAGATATGACCCAGGCTGTATTGGAAGGGGTTGCATTTGCAATCCGGGATTCATTCGAAGTAGCGAAATCCTTAGGGATTCATATCGAAAGAACGAAGATCTGCGGAGGCGGTGCCAAGAGTCCCCTTTGGAAGAAGATTGTTGCAAATGTATTAAACATTAAAGTGGATGTCATTGCCAGTGAAGAAGGCCCGGGACTTGGCGGAGCAATGCTGGCGGCAGTTGCCTGCGGCGAATACAAAAATGTGGAAGAAGCGGCAGCCGGTATTGTGCGTGTAGTGGATACAATTGACCCCACACCTGAAATTGCTGCAAAATACGAAGAAAAGTATAAAAAGTTTGTGAAGATTTATCCAACAGTAAAAGATTTGTTTCAGGAGATCATCTAGTACAGTAAGTTCCCCGGGTCATTGACTTGGGGAATTTTTCGTGATATTCTAGTATTTTGAAGAAATAACAATATTCACCAGAGCAAAGAAAGAGGAGATATTATGATTAAAGTATGTATCTTTGACCTAGATGGGACACTGGCTGATACAGTAGAATCATTGGCCTATTGCGGAAACCGCGCGCTTGAAGCCATGGGACTATCCGCTTTTCCGACTGACCGGTTCCGGTATTTTGCGGGAGACGGATCAGCAGAGCTGGTACGAAGGTGCCTGAGGGAAAATGGTGACTTGCAATGCGAAGGTTTTGATGAGCTTAGTCGTTTGTACGGTACTTATTTTGCAAAGGATTGTATGTATCATGTGAAGCCGTTTCCGGGAATTGTAGAATTGTTGGAGTGGTTAAAAGGCCATAATATTAAAATCAGCGTTTTTTCGAATAAGCCTCATGAACAGGCGATAGATGTAGTAGAATCACTATTTGGCAAAGGCTATTTTGATTACATACAGGGACAGCAGGAAGGAATTCCAAGAAAGCCGGCCCCGGATGGAGCGATCAAGATTGCAGAATATTTTCAGGTTTCGTGTGATGAATGCCTGTATATAGGGGATACGAATACCGATATGCAGACAGGAAATGCGGCAGGAATGGATACGGTGGGTGTTTTGTGGGGATTCCGTGACAGAGTAGAGTTAGAAGAAAATCACGCCAAAAGAATTGTAAACAGTCCTTCGGAAATCTCAGTAATTCTGGAACAGGAAAATCTCAGGTCTGCTTGCGATGTACGGAGGAGATAAGGTTGAAAGAAAATTACGATGCAGAAAGGACGCCACGATGTGATTCTTTCAACCTGTTTGATTGTGGCAGTATTGCAGGCAAGCCTGCAATATGCAGTGGGAATAAATATGATTAAGTTAATTGCAAGCGATTTAGACGGAACTTTATTGCAGAATGGCGCGCAGGAGTTAAATCCCGGAACTGTCCAGCTGATTCATGAACTGACAAAGCAGGGGCGCATTTTTGTAGCGGCCAGCGGAAGACAGTATCCAAATCTGAAAAGGCTGTTTGCTCCGGTCAGTGATGAGATTGCTTTTATTTGTGAGAATGGCTCCCTTGTGGTATACCAGGATAAGATATTAGCGAAGCATATCATTCCAAGAACTACCGGTCAGGAGATTCTGAATGCGATGATGGAGCGGGAAGGATGTGAAGCTCTGCTGTCAGGTGTAAATACCTGTTACATACAGCCAAAGGATGAGGCATATATGATACACATCCGTGATGTGGTTAAAAATACAGTAACGGTAGTAGATGACATTCTGAAAGTAGAAGAACCTTATCTGAAAATTTCAGTTTATGAAAAAAACGGGATTGATAATTCTGAGGATTATTGGAATAAACGGTTTGGAAAGGAAGTTACGGTTGTGACCTCCGGCAATCTTTGGCTGGATACCGTTCCAAAAGGTATCAATAAAGGAACAGCGATGCAGGATCTGTTCCGTGAACTTCAGGTTACACCACAGGAGACAATGGCATTTGGGGATCATTATAATGATGTGGAAATGCTTCAAAATGTTTCCTATAGTTTTGCTATGGACAATGCCCAGCCGGGGATTCTGGACATCTGCAATTTTCATACAGATCAGGTAGAAAAAACCCTTGAAGAAGTATTGGATGGAAAATATGATAATAAATTACATGCAAATAGAACGGATATGAGCCATAGAAAATGCAGCACGGGAGGAAAAGTTTGAAAGAATAGCGTTTTCAAACTACTTATTAAGGCAGTATCGCAGGCAGGCCTGCGATATGCAGGAGGTAAAACTATGATTAAATTAGTTGCATCAGATATTGATGGTACATTGCTGGTAGAAGGAAGCGATAAAATAAATGAAGAAATTTTCGATGTGATCCTGAAATTAAAAGACCGGGGCACTCTTTTTGCGGCTGCAAGCGGAAGGCAGTATGCAAGTATCCGCAGATTGTTTGCACCAATCGAAAATGAGATGATATTTGTTTCTGAAAACGGCTCAAATGTGGTCTGCAGAGGTTATGAAGTGTCATCTACCGTACTAAACCGTAAGGATGCAGAAGAGCTGATCCGATTTATCCGCAGGCAGCCGGGATGTTATTTGACCGCATCTACCAGGGGGCCAATGTATATCGAAGATAATGACGCGGATTTTTGGAAATTGCTGACGGATGGATACCACAATGATATGCGTCTTGTCCCGGATGTACTGAAAGAAGATATTGAGATTATCAAAATTTCAATCTATAAAAGTACCGGTGTTCAGGATATTTCGGAGGAAGTGATTGCACAGTGGAAAGACAGGTTCCATGTGACGATTGCAGGAGAACCATGGATTGACTTTATGGATTTTGATGCAGATAAGGGAAAAGCACTGCAGACTATCCAGCAGACTCTTCGTATTTCCAGAGAAGAAACCATGGTATTTGGTGACAATAATAATGATCTGGGTATGATTGCCAGCGCAGAAGAGAGCTATGCTGTTGCCAATGCACAGCCAAAAGTATTGGAAGCGGCAAAACACATTGCTGATGAAAACGTAAATGACGGTGTTTTAAAAGTTATGAAAACATTGTTGGAATCTAAGGATGTTTCATTTTAAAGTAAACATACCGAAACACACTCTAAGAGGAGGAATATGAATGTATAAATATGATGATATGTGCCTGAAGGCATTTTTAGAAAACCAGTTACAATTATTTGATGAGAAAGTTGCAGAAACGCCTGAAGAAGCAGATGAGTTTCTGGATGATGTAATGGCGGTGGTAGTTGATACACTGGAAGATGTCAGAGATTATTTTGAAGAAGCCGGAATGGACACTTCGGATATGTCCGGGGATGAACTAAAAGAGGCTTCTGAAGTATTCCATCTTCCAGATGGACGTTATCTGATCGTTGAAGGATAGAACGTCTAATTCGTAAAGAAAATCATGTTAACAGCGGCAAGAATCAATATGTGCACCGGATAAAACCAGTAGAAGAAATATTTCATGGAACGTCCCCGCTCCCCGTTATAAAACCAAATGGGAATAAAGGATAAGGCGGCTGCAGGTTCCCACAAAACGGAAATTGCTCCGCTGCACACCTGGTTTCTTCTGTTAAAGCGGAAGAAATACAGGACTTCCAATAGGAAAATGCCCATATAGCTATAGTCTACGTTTAGCAGGTAACCGGACAGCATTCCGATGATAAAAATGATCAGCTGAAATAAGATTTTCCCTTCAAAGCGGGAAGCGGCTATCATGACAAGCAGGCCAATAAATAAAGTAAAGAAAATATTCTGCTGACTGAAGTCAAAGAATGTTCCCCCTATTGCCAGATCAAAAGGAACTTCTGAAATGAATGCAAAAAGAAGCAGCCTAAGAGCGTATTTCCGTACATTTTTGGTATGAAGGAAACCTTCTACTAACAGAAAACAGAAGATTGGGAATGCCAGACGGCCGATCTGACGCATCACTATATAGAGGATTTTCAGATTCTGAAAAAGGACAGGATTGTTCTGAACATAATCCTGATATAATAATCCTTCCCCAAGAGTAAATGCTCCAATGTGGTCTATGAGCATGGTGATAATAGCGATCATTTTTAATGTGTATCCTGTAATAGAAAATTGTTTGTTCAGCTTCATAATGTCATCCTTTGCTATTCATTGTTTTAAGAATTATAGCTTATTTTGTCATGGCTTGCAAGGGCATGGCTGAAAAATCATTGCACCGGTATTCAAAAGGTGAAGAAACATAATAAAGAGGTGGAAAAGAATGAAACGGATGATAAATCTGACAGATAGCCCGGATGACCTAAAGCGTTTTCACGGAGATCAGGACTTACTGGCATTTTGCCATAAATTTGAATGTGACGGATATGAGTATATGAATATTGGGTTAAATGATACCTGTAAGATCCCGGCTGAACAGGTGATAGGAGTCCATTTGATTTCTTTTAATGCCTGGATGGATTTATGGATGGAGAATGAAGAGGCTTTGATTCGGGAGTATGACAATATGGATACAGTAGAAGAAGTATTCGGTGGCAGAACCAGGGAGGCATTGCTTCAGAAATTTCAGAAAAATCTGGATTTTGCACAAAGTGTAAATGCAGAATATGTTGTATTTCATGTCAGCGAGGTTAAGATACAGGAGTCGTTAACGTATCAGTTTGATTACACAGATGAAGAAGTTATCCAGGCTGTATGTCAAATGGTGAATTCCCTTATGGATGATAAGAATTATACGTTTTATTTTTTGATGGAAAATTTGTGGTGGCCTGGATTTACATTTACGAACCCCAGGATGACACAGATGCTTATGGACGGCATCCACTACGGGAAAAAAGGGATTATGCTGGATACGGGACACCTGCTCCATACAAACCCGGATATAAAAGACCTGGGGGAAGGAGTTGCTTATATTCAAAAGCAGCTGGATGAGCATGGAGAATTATGCAGCTGGATCAAAGGTATTCATTTGAATCAGTCGCTGACCGGTGAGGTTGTAAAAGAGATGCAAAAAGCAGAGATTGCCTGGAAGGACCGTTATTATGAACGCTGGTCTCAGATCTTTACTTATATTTTTCAGATAGATCTGCATCTGCCTTTCACAGATCCGCAGGTACCCGGGCTGGTGAAACGGATCAGCCCGCTGTTTCTGACTTACGAGTTCATCAGCAGAAGCCGTGAAGAGCATGAAATGCTGCTGGCTGGCCAGAGCGCAGTTTTCCAGCAGTCAGGGGAATAAACGATAGTAGTTTTATAAAATTAATCTGAGTATTTGTTTCATGTAGTTTGTAAGAAGAAAAGAAAGGAGTGGGCAGGCCCGAAAAGTACGGGAACTGTCCACTCCTTTTTTAATGATTTACTTTTGATATTTGGGAGCATCCGGAGCTATACCTAAGTTAAGCTGCAGTCTCTGTCTCGCTTTCAAGGGCCTCGGTATCGTCCATTGGCGGTTCAGTTTCATCACCGAATTCATCGCCTTCGCCGTCTTCACTATATTTTTCGTCTTCCGTAACCTCTGTAACCTGAGCATTGTCAACCAGGAACTGGCATACTTTATCTTTAAGCAGTTCACTCATAACACTGTCTTTGTCGTTATTTTTTTCAAATTCTTCTACAGAAGTTACTTCATAATATTCAAGATTATCATTTACATAAGATTTGTATTCTTCATCAGTAACACTTATTTTTTCTTTTTCCGCAATTGCTTCGATAGCAAGCTGTTCATTTACGGTACTGATTACAGTCTGTTTGATATCTTCTTCACTTCCGGCCAGGTCTTCTATGGTAACACCAAATAATTCTGCGTAATAGGCATTACTTTCATCTACCTGCTTTTTACATTTTTCATATAAATCATCCGGATAACCGTTAAAAGTTGAATTTGCTATAACTGTATTAATGGCATCATCTTTTAAGGTATATTCCGAATCTTCTTCCTTACTTGCAAGAAGTTCGTTTTTCAGATTCTCTTCGTAATCTGCGGTGGTCTTAAAATCAGAAATACTGCTTACGAATTCATCGTTATAGGTTGCAGGAATGATTTCTTTAATTGCCTTTACCGTTACAGAGAAGACAGCTTCTTTGCCATTTAAATTATCATCGCCGTAATCTTCCGGGAAGGTAACCGTAACATCCTTTTTCTCATCTTTTTTTACCCCGACTAACTGTTCTTCAAAACCTTCGATAAATTCACCGCTTCCCAGTTCCAGGTCATAATCTGTGGCAGTACCTCCATCAAAAGCGGTACCGTTAACTTTTCCTTCAAAGTCCATGGTAACCGTATCCCCTTCTTTGGCAGCCCTGTCGGTGATCTCAGTTGAAGTTGCATTGTCTTCCAGAGCAGTGTCAATCTCGCCTTGTACTTCATCGTCTGTGACTTCGGGTACTACTTTTTCAAGTTTAAGACCCTTATAATCTCCCAGGGTGACGTATTTTTTTTGGCAGCCGCTTAAGGCTAAAGTTGCTGTCATGCACAAAGTGAGTGCAAAAACAATGAATTTCTTCTTCATAAATGATAAATCCTTTCTTTGGTATGTAGTTTATTTGACTACTATAACACACAAATGTGAAAAAAGTGTATAAAAAAACACTTTTAAAATAAAAAAATATATGTTATAATAGCACAAGTTCATGAAATAAGGAGGCTAAGACCATGAAACATATTAAAACATTAAATACACAGGTACTTCAGAATACGATGAAAAAAGGTGGCTGTGGAGAATGTCAGACTTCCTGCCAGTCAGCATGTAAGACATCCTGTACGGTTGGAAATCAGAGCTGCGAAAATAATAAATAAGAAAACAATATAAGCAGCGATCATGCGTCGCTGCTTATTATACGAAATGAATACTGCTCTTAAACCCGTCAGGTATTTGCCGGGTATTTTTTTCATGGAGTGGATTTGAAAGGGGATATACAGTGGTCCATCAATATAAAAATAATGGCTTTAACATCATTCTGGATGTGAACAGCGGAGCCATCCATGTAGTGGATGACATCGTTTATGACGTGGTTCCTTTTATAGAAGAAGGACTGAAGCATGAGGAAATCGCAGACCGGTTAAAGGATACATATGGCAGTACAGAGATTATGGAAGCGATTGCTGAGTGTGAGGAATTAAAAGAAGCAGGTGTACTTTTTACCGAAGATATTTATGAAGAAGCAATTATCGATTTTAAGAAAAGGCAGACAGTTGTAAAAGCACTTTGCCTGCATATCGCACATGACTGCAATCTTGCCTGTAAATACTGCTTTGCAGAAGAAGGGGAATACCACGGAAGACGGGCTCTTATGAGTTTTGAAGTTGGAAAGAAAGCTTTGGATTTTCTAATTGCCAACTCAGGTTCCAGAAAAAATCTGGAAGTGGATTTCTTTGGCGGAGAACCGCTGATGAACTGGCAGGTAGTAAAAGATCTGGTTAAATACGGAAGAGAGCAGGAGAAGATCCATGGCAAGAACTTCCGGTTTACATTGACAACCAATGGTGTTCTTCTTAATGAGGAGATCATGGAATTTGCCAATAAAGAAATGGCAAATGTGGTACTTAGCATTGATGGACGACAGGAAGTCAATGATCTTATGAGACCTTTCCGTAATGGAAAAGGCAGTTATGATTTAATCGTCCCCAAATTTCAGAAATTTGCAGACAGCAGAAATCAGGAAAAATATTATGTGAGAGGAACCTTTACCAGAAACAACCTGGACTTTGCCAAAGATGTACTGCACCTGGCTGATCTTGGCTTTGAGCAGATATCGGTGGAACCGGTAGTATCCCTTCCGGAAGAAGAGTATGCAATCCGTGAAGAAGATATTGCATCTGTCTGTGCAGAATATGATAAGCTGGCAGCAGAAATGGTAAAACGTGAAAAAGAGGGTAAAGGATTTAACTTCTTCCATTTTATGATAGATTTAACAGGGGGTCCCTGCGTGTACAAAAGGTTGTCAGGGTGTGGTTCCGGTACGGAATATCTGGCAGTCACTCCATGGGGGGATCTGTATCCATGCCATCAGTTTGTAGGGGAAGAAGAATTTCTGATGGGAAATGTGGATGAAGGTGTAACAAAGACGAATATGCGCGATGAGTTCAAATGCTGCAACGTCTATGCAAAGGATAAGTGCAGGAAATGCTTTGCCAGATTTTACTGCAGCGGTGGATGTGCAGCAAATTCATTTAAATTCCACGGGCAGATTAATGATGCCTATGACATTGGATGTGAATTGCAGCGCAAGCGTGTTGAATGTGCAATTATGATTAAAGCGGCACAGGCGTCTTTGGATTAGAGATTACAAAAGAGAGAGAAGGAGAAGCATCATGAACAAGCAAAAAGCGATTATTGTAGTTGTTGCCATGACGATTTTATTGGGGCTTTTGGCATTTACTACAGCAGTGGGATTTGGTCCTACAGGAACTGGTTCTGCCAGAAATATTAAGACCGGTCTGGATTTATCCGGCGGTGTAAGTATTACATATCAGGCAGTGGGAGATGAGACTCCGTCTGAAGAAGATATGAAAGATACCATCTACAAATTACAGCAGCGTGTATCTCAGTACAGCACGGAAGCGCAGGTTTATCAGGAAGGCAGTGACCGTATCAACATTGAAATCCCTGGTGTAACAGATGCGAACAAGATTCTGGAAGAACTCGGCAAGCCAGGTTCTCTGCAGTTTGAATTAACAGATGGTTCTGTTGTGTTAAATGGTACGGATGTTGACAGTGCGGAAGCAAGAGTTCAAAACGATGAAATGGGAAATAAGGAATATGTTGTTGAACTGCTTCTGACAAAAGAAGGAACCACCAAATTTGCAGATGCTACTGCAGCAAATGTTGGAAAACAGATTAAGATTGTCTATGATGGCAATGTAATCAGCGCACCAAAAGTAAATGAGGCAATTACCGGCGGAAAAGCATATATCTCCGGTATGGCTGATCAGGAAGAAGCAGAAACACTGGCGTCCTCTATTCGTATTGGTTCCCTTTCACTGGAACTGGAAGAACTTCGTTCTAACGTGGTAGGAGCACAGCTTGGTGAAGAAGCAATTTCAAGCAGTTTAATTGCAGGAGCCATCGGTCTTGCAGTCGTAATTATATTCATGATCGTGGTATATCTGCTTCCGGGTATTGTTGCCGGTATTTCACTGCTGATTTACACAGGACTTATGCTTTTATGCCTGAATGCATTTGATTTAACACTAACCTTACCGGGTATTGCAGGTATTATACTTTCCATTGGTATGGCGGTGGATGCCAACGTTATTATCTATGCCAGAATCCGTGAAGAAGTTGCAGCAGGAAAAAGCGTTAAGTCTGCAATTAAGTCAGGTTTCCAGAAAGCATTCTCAGCAATTATTGATGGTAATATCACAACCCTGATTGCAGCAGCAGTACTTGGTTTAATGGGTACCGGCAGTGTACAGGGATTTGCACAGACACTGGCACTTGGTATTGTATTATCCATGTTTACGGCACTTGTAATTTCAAGACTGATCATCAATGCCTTCTTTACGCTGGGCTTAAAGGGTGAAAAGTTATATGGAAAACAGAAAGCAAGGAAAACAATCAATTTCCTGAGCAAAAAAAATATTTTCTTTATTATATCAATTGTTTTGATTGTAGTTGGACCGGCATCTATGATATTTAACAGTACGCAGGGAAATAAATCATTGAATTACAGCCTTGAATTCATGGGTGGTACTTCAACAAATGTAACGTTTAATGAAGATCTGAGTATATCAGATATTGATTCTAAGGTTAAACCTGTGGTACAGGGTGTAACGAAGGATGCAAATATTCAGACACAAAAAGTAAGCGGAACAAATCAGGTAATAATCAAAACAAGAGAACTGAATCTGGATGAGAGGCAGGAATTAAGTGATGCATTGAATAAAGATTTTGATGTAGACACCACACTGATTACTGCAGAAAGTATTTCTTCCACTGTAAGTTCAGAGATGAGAACCGATGCTATTGTTGCAGTTTTGGTAGCTACAATCTGTATGCTGATTTATATCTGGTTCCGGTTTAAAGATCTTCGATTTGCCACGAGTGCGGTTGTTGCACTGCTTCATGACGTATTAGTAGTACTGGCATTCTATGCACTGGCAAGAGTATCGGTAGGTAATACATTTATTGCATGCATGCTGACAATTGTTGGTTATTCTATTAATGCGACTATTGTTATATTCGATAGAATCCGTGAAAATATGGCAGCAATGAAGAATAAGGACAATATTGCAGAGGTTGTAAATGTGAGTATTACGCAGACACTCACAAGAAGTATCTACACATCCCTTACCACTTTTATTATGATCGCAGTGCTGTTTGTCATGGGTGTATCTTCGATCCGTGAATTTGCATTGCCGCTGATGGTTGGTATTGTATGTGGAGCTTATTCTTCTGTATGCATTACCGGTGCACTCTGGTATGTATTCAAAACAAAGATTAAGACTAAGAAAAAATAATAATAAATGAAAGTACCTCTGGTATGCGAGTACCGGGGGTATCTTTCATTTTCAGGTTATATACAAAGGAGAATTGATTTTGGAAAAATGGTTTGTAACGGCAAAAAGAGCAGATTTCAAGGAAATTTCCAGCAGATTTGGAATTAATCAGGTGACCGCCAGGATAATTCGCAACCGGGATATTGTAGGGGATGAAGCGATTAAGGAATACTTGAATGGCGGATTGGCGGATCTTCATGATCCTAAACTTTTACGTGGTGCCCGGGAAGCTGTCGCTCTTTTGAACAATAAGATCAATGAAGGCAAAAAAATCCGTATTATTGGAGATTATGATATTGACGGGGTCAATGCGACCTATATCCTATATAAGGGCCTTCTGCGGTGCAATGCCAATGTAGATTACGAGATCCCTGACAGAATGAAAGATGGGTACGGAATCAATGAACAGCTGATACAGTATGCATATGAGGAAGGTGTGGATACCATTGTAACCTGTGACAATGGCATAGCCGCAATAGACCAGATTGCATATGCGAAAAATCTGGGAATGACAGTTATTATTACGGATCATCATGAGCTGTTATTTAAAGAGGAAGAAGGAGAAAAGATATGTATCCGACCAAATGCAGATGTGATTATTAATCCCAAGCAGCCGGAATGTAATTATCCTTTTCCCAATCTCTGTGGTGCGGCAGTGGCATTCAAACTGATATCCTGCATGTTCGAAGATCATAAGATACCCAAAGAAGAAGCAGAAGCGTTTATTGAATTTGCAGCAATTGCTACCGTTGGTGATGTTATGGACCTGATCGGAGAAAATCGTATTATCGTCAAAGAGGGGCTCAGGCGCCTGACTAATACGCAAAATAATGGTTTGAAATCCCTGATAAAAGTAAATGGTCTGGAAGAGTCTGATATATGCGCTTATCACATTGGTTTTGTCCTTGGGCCATGCATTAACGCCAGCGGGCGTCTGGATACGGCTAAACGTGCCCTTGCGCTGCTTCTTGCTGAATCAGAGGGAGATGCGCTTAGGATGGCGGAAGAACTGAAAAGTCTGAATGATGAACGTAAGGCTATGACGCTGAAAGGATTTGAACAGGCAGTTGAACTGGTGGAGACTACAGAATTAAAAGAGGATAAGGTGCTGGTTGTCTATCTTCCAGACTGCCATGAAAGTCTGGCTGGTATTATTGCGGGGCGTATCCGTGAACGTTTTCATAAGCCGGTTTTTGTACTGACGGATGCAGAAGATGGAGTGAAAGGTTCCGGGCGATCTATTGAAGCCTATAATATGTTTGAAGAAATGGTGAAATGCCAGGAATTATTTACAAAATTTGGCGGACATCCAATGGCGGCAGGATTGTCTATAAAAAAAGAAGATGTGGAAAAGTTAAGGATTCGTTTAAATGAACTTACAACATTGACTGAGGATGATTTTATTCCAAGAGTTTCCATTGACGTTGCCATGCCAATCGATTATATTTCAGAAGAACTGATAGAAGAGCTGGAGGTATTGGAGCCATTTGGAAAAGCTAATCCCAAGCCTGTATTTGCAGAAAAGAATCTGAATGTGTTAAGTGCCAGAATTCTTGGGCAGAATAAAAATGTAATCAAAATGCAGGTTTTAAATTCCCAGGGAATGGTAATGGATGCCATGTATTTTGGAGATGTGGAAAAATTTAATACTTATGTTACGGAAAAATTCGGTACTGCAGAAGTAGAGAAAATGTACCAGAACCGGGAAAATACAATCAGTATTTCGGCAACGTACTACCCGCAGGTAAATGTGTTTCGAAATGTGAGGAATATGCAGATCGTTATACAGAATTATAATTAAAAAGGAGGATACGAAATGTTAAATATAGGAAGTCATATTTCTTCTTCAAAGGGATATTATGCGATGGGGAAGCAGGCAGTGAAGCTGGGAGCCAATACCTTTGCATTTTTTACGCGTAATCCAAGAGGAGGAAAAGCGAAAGAAATAGATGAAGCAGATGTTGCTAAATATCTGGAACTTGCTCAAGAACAGGATTTTGCAAAAATAGTCGCACATGCACCCTATACTTTAAACGGCTGTTCTGCAGATGAGGGACTTCGCAAATTTGCCAAAGATACAATGGCAGACGATCTGCGCCGTATGGAGTATACGCCCGGAAATTACTATAATTTCCATCCGGGAAGCCATGTAAAGCAGGGAGTGGAGATTGGAATAGATTATATTGCACAGATGCTAAATGAAATCTTAAAACCGGAACAGAATACAATTGTTTTGCTGGAGACGATGGCTGGCAAAGGAAGTGAAGTTGGACGCACTTTTGAAGAATTAAAAGAAATTATTGATAAAGTGGAATTATCGGATAAACTGGGGGTATGCCTGGATACCTGCCATGTCTGGGATGCAGGATATGATATTGTAAATGACCTGGATGGGGTGATCACACACTTTGACAGCGTAATCGGACTGGACCGTCTTCGTGCCATACATTTGAATGACAGCCAGAATCCATTTGAGAGCCACAAAGACAGACATGCCAAAATAGGCGAAGGAAGTATTGGTATCGAGGCATTCGGCCGGATTATCAATCATCCGGCGCTCTGTGGTCTGCCCTTTGTACTGGAAACTCCTAATGATGATGAAGGATGGGCGAAAGAAATTGCCATGCTCCGGGAAATGTTTATACAAAATTAATTTGTATTTCAAAGCAGTATAACGTATAATTGTTGATTATACGATAATATTTATCACATAGTTGGAGAGGAGATTTTTATGAAAAAGTTTGGTTGGAAAGTCCTGGCGGTCATTGCAGCTCTTTTGATCGCGGGAATCTATTACTACGTAACTTTGCCTGCTATTAATATTCATGCATCCGGATTCTGGACATTTTTAATGGCAGCTGTGGTCATCGTAGTTATTATTTACGGCTTACCGAGAATTAGGACGGTAGAGGATGCCAAAGACAGCAAAGGTCTGAAATTTGGTATCGGCATACTGGCATTGGTAGTTATCGTTTATATAGGAGGAAGTATTCTTTCTTCCCCGATTATCAATGCAAATAAGTACCAGAAGCTGATCACTGTGCAGACAAGAGATTTTAATGAGGATATCAAAGAGGCGGATTATTCTAAAATACCTCTTTTAGACAGAGATTCTGCAACACTTTTAGGAAATCGTAAAATGGGCAGTATGGTAGACATGGTTTCCCAGTTTGAAGTCAGTGATCTGTACACACAGATTAATTATCAGGATACTCCGGTTAGAGTAACACCCCTTGTATATGCCAATCTGATTAAGTGGTTTACCAACCAGTCAGAAGGGATACCGGCATATATCAAAATTGATATGGCAACTCAGGACACAGAACTTGTAAAACTGGATAAGCCGATCAAATATTCACAATCAGAGCATTTAAACCGGAACATTGACAGACATCTCAGGTTCCGCTATCCGACTTATATTTTCGATACACTTAGTTTTGAAATCGATGATAATGGTACACCATACTGGGTATGCCCGGTAAAAAAATACAATATCGGGTTATTTGGCGGTGTCACTATCGGAAGAGTGGTACTTTGCAATGCCATAACAGGAGAAACACAGGATTTTGCAGTAGAAGATTGTCCGCAGTGGGTTGATCATGTGTATTCTGCTGATCTTTTGGTTCAGCTCTATGATTACTATGGAACCTTAAAGAATGGTTATTTTAACAGCGTTCTGGGACAGAAAGGCTGTCTGCGCACCACAACAGGATACAACTATCTGGCATTAGAAGATGATGTATGGGTTTATACCGGTATTACTTCTGTCAGTGGTGATCAGTCCAATGTAGGATTCGTGCTGATGAACCAGCGAACGATGGAAACCAGATTTTACGAGATCAACGGAGCCGAGGAATACTCAGCCATGGGTTCTGCAGAGGGCCAGGTACAGCATCTTGGGTACAAATCAACCTTCCCGCTCCTTTTGAATATAGCGGGAGAGCCGACCTATTTTATGGCATTGAAGGACAGCGCAGGACTTGTCAAAATGTACGCTATGGTTAATATTCAAAAATACCAGAATGTTGCTATCGGAGATACAGCGGCTGAGTGTGAAAAATCATATCGAAGCCTTCTAAAGCAGAATGGAATAGCCGTGGAGGAAACAAGATCAGTAAATGAAGCCAAAGGCAAGATTCAGAAAATAGCCCAGGGCGTTGTGGATGGAAATTCCCATTACTATATTATGTTAGAGGGGAATAAGGAGATCTTTGATGTCTCAGTTGTAGATTACCTGGATATTATTAAATATAATGAGGGTGATCAGATTACACTGGAATATACGCCGGGAGATAAGGCGAATACGGTATTGAGTATTAAATAATAAGAAAAAATCGGTATTAGATTTATTGATAATCTAGTACCGATTTTTATTTTTTCGAAATTCCATAATATTAAAAGAGTATTGTATCGTTAAATAAATCTAATAGCTGAAAGGGCTTTATTAAAATAAAAAAGTAATTCATTACAAAAACCTGCATTTCATTACATCTTACTTCATAAACTTTATTTTGATGTTATAATCAAGAACTATCAATTGATTGGTTAACCAACTGGTTGACTATGGCACTAGAAAATTGTGCAGAGGGGAAGAGGTTAGATGATCAATCCATGGAAATTAAAAAAGCAACTGATTAATACAGATATATGCAGAAATTGTTTCAATAAAAAATATGGACTTAATTTGCAAAAAGAAGACATTCTTTATAGCTATTATGCTGCGAAATGTAGTGAATGCAATGCTCTTAAACATACAGTAAAAGGCTTTAGAGTTAAAGGAATGATAAAGATATTGTGTTGTAAAAGAGGTTTCGTCAAGAAATCATATTAGAGATAAGGATTCTTTGACGGTACAGGTATTAATCAATGGTTTATAAAAGGTCTACTTTTAATTATAAAATTATTGGTACAGAAAAAGTCATTTGTAAATTTACCAGGCGTAAAATTGGAAAAAGAGCTGGATTGCTTGAAAATCGTGGGAAAATTGGTATTATGTGATAAAATTAGGAAAAAATAAAGTGGCTGGTAAATAATGTAAAAAAGCTTGATTTTATGGGGGTTTTGAGGTATAGTGGGAAGAAAGAATGGTGGAAAAACGTTGGATTAATAGTAATATGGGATATATTGAAACGCACTTAGAAATTCCTCCCCAGAAACAGAAACCTGATTAATAGTAATATGGGATATATTGAAACTAATAATCGATTGCTACATATACAAGGTCTGTGCTGATTAATAGTAATATGGGATATATTGAAACAATCAAATTCGAGTAAAGCATTTGAAGTTATCTTGATTAATAGTAATATGGGATATATTGAAACTGAATTATCGTATGCTGTAAAAGAATGCGGTGTTGATTAATAGTAATATGGGATATATTGAAACCTTACTTGGCTTTCAGATTATGTTGTTAAATTTGGATTAATAGTAATATGGGATATATTGAAACTAAATACTCCTTTTCTTGCACCCTTTATTAGAGGGAAGATTAATAGTAATATGGGATATATTGAAACCTTACTTGGCTTTCAGATTATGTTGTTAAATTTGGATTAATAGTAATATGGGATATATTGAAACTCATTTTTAAAAACCGTTATTAATACTGTGAAAGCATGATTAATAGTAATATGGGATATATTGAAACATACATTTTTGAAACTTTTTAAATCATTTTTGATTGATTAATAGTAATATGGGATATATTGAAACGTAAATGCTTAATCACCGTTCATAAACGGAGGCGTTGATTAATAGTAATATGGGATATATTGAAACGTGTACCACAAAGATACAACATTAATAGTAATATGGGATATATTGAAACCTGATTTCTGCGCATGTCATCTTCTTCGGCTCTTTGATTAATAGTAATATGGGATATATTGAAACTGGAAATTTTTGTGTGGATCTTCTATCCATTTATGATTAATAGTAATATGGGATATATTGAAACAATTATATAGCTGCACGGAAACGACCAGGGCGCAGATTAATAGTAATATGGGATATATTGAAACTTTTCATCGTTACGGCTATCCAGGTACGATTTTGATTAATAGTAATATGGGATATATTGAAACGCAGGTGTTACGTGTCCGATTTTACCTATTAAGCGGATTAATAGTAATATGGGATATATTCAAACCGAGCAATGCGATTACGCTCTCTGATAGAATTCAGATTAATAGTAATATGGATATATTTAAACTATCCTCCTGTTTACAAAAAGAAGCGCCCACCCGAGATTAATAGTAATATGGGATATATTCTAACCAATCACTCCTTTCCGATCAAGCATCTATTCCAGTGTTCAATAGTAAAATCAGACAGTGAGTACTTTTTTAAAACCAATTAAAAGTATAAAATATCAGTAATTTTACAATTCTATCAGTAATTTGTGCATAATATACTCGAACACAGATATAGAAAGGAATAATTAACCAGAGACGATAGCAATCAAAAAATTAATCCTAATTGTTTTTGGTTACTCCTTGACAAATGACCAAGAAATGGTTAGAATAACAGTTAGTCGATATGACAAAAACTGTGATGAGGAGTATTAAGAGTACTTGCGTTTCAGAGAGCTGCCGGATGGTGCGAGGCAGTAACGATAAAACTCCCAACTCGCCTCGGAGTTCCTTGATTGAATTTAGTAGATTAAGGCGGGAATTCCCGTTATAGAATTAATGAGTGCATCCTTTTTGGATGAATTAGAGTGGTACCACGGAAAGTAAAGCCCTTTCGTCTCTATAAGAAGACGAGAGGGCTATTTTTATTTAGGAGGAATGAACAATGGCAGTACCTTATAATCATAAGGCGGTTGAACAAAAATGGCGTAAGAACTGGGAGGCTGACCCGGTAAATGTAAATGATGGTAAGAAACCAAAATATTATTGTCTGGATATGTTCCCATATCCGTCAGGAAATGGACTTCATGTAGGACACTGGAGAGGATATGTAATCTCTGATGTCTGGAGCAGATATAAGATGCTTCAGGGATATTACCTGATTCATCCAATGGGCTGGGATGCGTTCGGACTACCAGCTGAAAACTATGCAATTAAGATGGGAGTGCATCCTGCTAAATCTACAGCAGAGAATGTGTCTAATATCAAACGTCAGATTAATGAAATTGCAGCAATTTACGATTGGGATATGGAAGTGAATACAACCGATCCGAATTTCTATAAATGGACTCAGTGGATATTTGTAAAAATGTTCAAGGCTGGATTAGCATATGAAAAGGAATTTCCTATTAACTGGTGCCCATCCTGTAAGACAGGACTTGCCAATGAAGAAGTTGTAAATGGGGCTTGTGAACGCTGTGGAACTCCTGTTACCAAGAAAAATTTAAGACAATGGATGCTGAAGATTACCGCATATGCTGACCGTCTGTTATCAGATCTGGATAAATTGGATTGGCCGGAAAAGGTAAAAAAGATGCAGTCTGACTGGATCGGAAAGAGTCATGGTGCTGAAGTTGACTTTAAAGTTGACGGGACAGATAATGCAATCACAGTTTATACAACGAGACCGGACACTCTTTACGGTGCAACATTCATGGTACTTGCTCCGGAGCATGCCATGGCTAAAGAATTGGCAACGGATGAAACAAGAGCAGAAGTAGAAGACTATATCTTCAAAGCGTCCATGAAATCTTCTGTTGACAGACTTCAGGATAAAGAAAAAACAGGTGTATTTACAGGAAGCTATGCAATAAATCCAATCAATGGTGCCAAGGTACCGATTTGGTTATCCGATTATGTACTTGCTGATTATGGTACAGGAGCGATTATGTGTGTACCGGCACATGATGACCGTGACTTTGAATTTGCAACAAAGTTTGGTATTCCGATTGTCCAGGTAATTGCTAAAGACGGTAAAGAAATTGAAAATATGACAGAAGCATATACAGAGCCAGGCATTATGATTAATTCCGGTGAATTCAACGGAATGAGCAGTCTGGATGCAAAACGTGATCTGCCGTCTCGTCTGGAGGACAGAGGAATCGGCAAGGTAACCACAAACTATAAACTGCGTGACTGGGTATTTTCCAGACAGCGTTACTGGGGAGAGCCGATTCCAATTGTTCACTGTGAACACTGTGGTGCGGTTCCGGTTCCGGAAGACCAGCTTCCGCTTACACTGCCTGAGGTTGAGAGCTATCAGCCGACAGGTACCGGAGAATCAC
Source organism: Robinsoniella sp. RHS (assembly GCF_001029355.1). NCBI lineage: Bacteria > Bacillati > Bacillota > Clostridia > Lachnospirales > Lachnospiraceae > Robinsoniella > Robinsoniella sp. RHS. Next base: position 9,029 of record NZ_JNGB01000029.1, on the reverse strand, counting down.
CGCTTGCTGGAATTGATGAGTGGGTAAATACTACATGTCCGGTTTGTGGGGCGCCTGCAAAGAGAGAAACCAATACCATGCCTCAGTGGGCTGGTTCATCCTGGTATTTCTTACGTTATGTAGACAGCCATAATAATGAAGAACTGGTTTCCAAAGAAAAAGCAGATAAACTCCTGCCGGTTGATATGTATATCGGTGGTGTAGAACATGCAGTTCTTCATTTGCTGTATTCCAGATTTTATACCAAGTTCCTGAACGATATTGGAGTTGTAGATTTTGACGAGCCATTTACAAAATTGTTCAATCAGGGAATGATTACCGGTAAAAATGGTATTAAGATGAGTAAATCAAAAGGAAATGTCGTTTCTCCGGATGATTTAGTTAATGATTATGGATGTGATTCCCTTAGAATGTATGAACTTTTCGTAGGACCGCCGGAATTAGATGCAGAGTGGGATGACAGAGGAATCGATGGAGTATATCGGTTTATCAACCGTTTCTGGAATCTGGTAATGGATAATAAGGATAAAAACATGGCTGCATCCAAAGAGATGGTCAAAATCCGTCATAGAATGGTTCATGATATTACACAGCGTCTGGAAAGCTTTAACTTAAATACCGTAATCTCCGGTTTTATGGAATATAATAATAAGATGATCGACCTTGCTAAAAAAGAAGGCGGCATTGATCAGGAAACTTTAGAGACAGCAGTGATTCTGCTCTCTCCATTTGCACCTCATTTGAGTGAGGAACTTTGGGAAGAGTTAGGAAACAGCGGTTCTGTATTTAAGAATCAGTGGCCGGTGCATGATGAAGATGCGATGAAGGATGATGAGATTGAAGTTCCGGTACAGATTAATGGCAAAACAAAAGCTGTTATTAATGTTCCGGCAGAGATTTCTAAAGAAGATGCAATTGCGGCTGGTAAAGAAGCAGTTGCGGATAAACTGACGGGTACCATTGTAAAAGAAATTTATGTGCCTAAGAAAATTATTAATATTGTGCAGAAATAAGAAGAATGTGACAGTCATAGGAAATCTATGGCTGTCTTTTATGTATGCATGTTTATAACTAATTTTACAATTATATGCATGAAACTGTTGACAACCCAGAAATTTAGTGTTAAATTTGATTAAGCGGGAAAGCAGTTGAAGGCAACTTTTGAATCTGTCTTTCTTTTTTTACGAATTATTTTACATTTTATTTAGGAGGATTTAGGAATGAAAAAGATGATTGTAACTGCACTTGCTGCATCCCTTATTTTATCACTTGCAGGATGTGGAAGCAAAGGAGCAGAAACGGAAAAAACCACAGCGGCAGCTGGCGAAACAAAAGAAGCAGGAGCGGAGGCAGCAGGTACAGAAGCCACAGGCGGTACTTTAGTAATGGCTACCAATGCGGAGTTTCCTCCATATGAATACCGCGAAGGAGATAATGTAGTTGGTATTGATGTGGAAATTGGTGAAGCAATTGCAAAAAGCATGGGAATGGAATTAAAAGTAGAGGATATGGCATTTGACTCAATTATTGTAGCAGTGGATGCAGGAAAAGCAGATGTAGGGCTTGCTGGACTTACTGTAACAGAAGATCGCCTTATGAATGTTAATTTCTCAGATCCATATACAACAGCTACGCAGGTAGTTATTGTTAAAGATGACAGTCCGATCACTTCCCCGAATGACCTGGAAGGAAAGAAGATCGGTGTTCAGCTTGGTACTACCGGAGATCAGTATGCAGGAGATATCAAGGATGCTACGGTAGAAAGATACAACAAAGGTTTCGAAGCAGTACAGGCAATGACTCAGGGAAAAATTGATGCAGTAATCATTGACCGTGAGCCGGCAAAAGTGTTTGTTGAGCAGAATGAAGGCATCAAAATGTTAGATGAAGCTTATACAGAAGAAGAATATGCAATTGCTATCAAAAAAGATAATGAAGAGTTATTGAAAAAGGTAAATACTGCACTTGCAGAACTGAAATCTTCAGGAGAACTGCAGAAAATCCTGGATAAATATATTAAGGCACAATAAAACAAAGGAAGATAAGCTATGGCGGAAAAATTTTATCTCAATTTTATTAAAGATGACCGTTGGAAATACCTTACAGACGGATTGTTAACGACCCTTGAAATTACTTTATTTGCAGTACTTATCGGTATTTTATTGGGATTCCTGGTTGCTGTGATACGTTCGACTTATGAAAAGACAGGAAAACTGAAGATTTTAAATTTCATCTGTAATGTATACCTGACCATAATCCGCGGAACGCCAGTAGTAGTACAGTTATTGATTACGTATTTTGTTATTTTTGCTGCTTTTGACATTAATAAGGTGCTGGTTGCAATCCTTGCTTTTGGTATTAATTCGGGTGCATATGTAGCTGAGATTATTCGTGGAGGAATTCTTTCTATTGATAACGGACAGTTTGAAGCAGGACGAAGCCTGGGTTTTAATTATCCTCAGACTATGATTTATATTATCTTACCACAGGTGTTTAAAAATGTACTTCCGGCTTTGGCGAATGAATTTATCGTATTATTAAAGGAAACATCAGTAGCTGGTTATATCGCATTGCAGGATTTGACAAAAGGCGGCGATATTATTCGAAGCCAGACATATTCTGCGACTATGCCTCTTCTGGCAGTAGCGGCAATCTATTTAGTACTGGTTATGATATTTACGTATCTGGTAAAATGTCTTGAAAGGAGGCTGCGTAACAGTGAGCGATAGAGGAGAAGTTTTAATTCGAGTTCAGAATCTTACAAAAGCCTTTGGTGATTTTAAGGCATTAAATGATGTATCTACAGAAATCCGTTCCGGTGAAGTTGTATTTATTGTCGGACCGTCCGGTTCTGGTAAAAGTACATTTCTGCGTTGCCTGAATCGATTGGAAGAGCCGACTTCAGGACATATTTTATTTGAAGGTGTAGATATACTGGATCCAAAAACAGACATTAACCTTCATCGTCAGAAGATGGGAATGGTGTTTCAGCACTTTAATCTTTTTCCGCACATGACAATACTTAAAAATATGACGATTGCGCCTATGAAGCTTCAGAAGAAGACACAGGAAGAAGCAGAAAAGGAAGCAATGCAGCTGTTAGAAAAAGTCGGGCTTGCTGACAGGGCAAATGCTTATCCAAGCCAGTTATCCGGAGGACAAAAACAGCGAATTGCTATCGTGCGTTCTCTTTGTATGAAGCCGGATGTGATGCTGTTTGATGAGCCTACTTCAGCCCTTGATCCGGAAATGGTAGGAGAGGTACTGAACGTTATGGCAGATCTGGCAAGAGAAAATATGACAATGGTAGTAGTAACACACGAGATGGGATTTGCAAAAGAAGTTGCAGACCGTATTCTGTTTATGGCAGAAGGGCAGATAATAGAAGAAAATAATCCCAAAGACTTCTTTGGTAATCCAAAGAGTGAAAGACTGAAGAGCTTTTTGAGTAAAGTATTATAGATTATTGAAATAAATAATAGGTTTAATTAAAAGTTATTGCGTTGCCCTAAATGGGTAATACAATAACTTTTTTATTAAACACAATTAACTCCAAATAATACACGTTTATTGCGAAATTTATTCACCAGGACCTCTGCATTATGCCAATTCAGCGGCAATGCAGACATATGTTAACTTAGCGAACCGGGGTGTATTCAATCTCTGATTCTTCTTCCGTAGATTCCAATTTAAATATAACCGGGCGCAGACCGTCATTGCAGCTGCAGATCGCAACTCCTGGTTTCCGGATCCAATCGCCATAGTAAAATAAGTCTTTTCCGGTGCCGTGTGCCAGAGCAAAAACATATTGATAAATTGCTTTCCAGGCCTCATCGCAAAAGCCGTCTGGTTTTGCATAGTCAGCATAAAAGGTTTGCCCTTCTTTCATCATGGGACATGCAGTCAATCCTTCTGCTCCATATTCATTTGCTAATTCTTTGTCTAAAGTCGTTTTCAATACAGTGATTTTTACTTTTTTCATAATGGTTCATATCCTCCTGAAATTACGAAATCTGTTCGATACCGGAAATATTAGAGTCAATAATCATAGAATAGTTGGTATGGTAAATAACAAATCCTGGCTTTCCGCCATTGGTTTTTTTTACATGCTTCTTTTCTACATAATCTATTTCTACTTTTTCCGCATTACGGTTTTTTGAATAATATGCTGCCAGACGGGCTGCCTCCTCAAAAGTACGGTCGGGAAGTTCTTCGTTGTTTGCTTTTACAATTACGTGAGAGCCGGGCGCTCCTTTGGCATGGAACCACCAGTCATTTCCGGTAGCGATTTTAAATGTAAGCTCATCATTCTGGAAATTGTTTTTTCCAACATACATATGGTAACCGTCACTGGACAGGTAGTGAAATGGCTTTGAAGTAATCTTCACTTTTTTGCCGGTATATTTACGTTTAATATAACCGTAATCCATTAACTCTTCTTTTACCTGAACCAGATCTTCCTCAGACAAAGCAATGTCCAGAGAAGTGCTGATGGATTCCAGATGTTTGATTTCATCCTGAGTCTCTTCGATCAGATCAGTCAGTGCCTCATATGTACGCTTTAATTTATTGTATTTATCAAAATTCTTTTTTGCATTTTCCTGTGGAGTTAAGGTTGGATCCAGAGGAATCGTAATCATTTCGTTGGTATAGTAATTAAGTGCCTCTAATTTTTTAGCGCCAGATTCCAGGTTATATCCATAAGTATTGATCAGTTCTCCATACACCTTATGTTTATCCCGTTTTTCCGTATCCTTAAGCTGTTTCAGCTGCAGATCGTATTTTTTACGGTTACGTTCCAGAGCAGTCTGGACAATTCTTCTGAGATCGGAAGATTTTTGGCGGATACGGGTTATTGTATTTTTTACGGCATAGTAATTTTCCAGAACCTCCGAGATACCTGGATAGATTTTCGTGGTTTTGTCTTCGTACTGAGTCAGCGGAATACTGGAAAAATCGATCGGTTCTTCACCCTGAAATATAATATTCGGAGAGAAAATACCGTTTTTTACATCCTCCATAATAAAGGAAAAGATACGGTAAAGGTGGGTTAATTCCAGTTCGCTGAAACTATTGGCGCTCTGGTCAGATTCCAGGGATGCACGATGGCATATTTCTTCTGCAGTCAGAGGGCTGATACCTGTGAATGTCGTATAGAGAGCTTTCGCAAGAGCCATTGGTTTAGAAGAAATCTCTGCTGCAAAAGTTTCCGTGGTAACCTCTAACGGATTCCATTTATGCTGCGTCTCTGGAATAAAGTATGTCCGCCCCGGCAGTACTTCCCGGACAGAACTCATTTGCAGGGACACATGTTTGATACTGTCAATGATCATATTTTCTTCGTTGCAGAAAATAATGTTGCTGTGTTTTCCCATGATTTCCACAACGAGGGTTTTTCTGCACACATCACCCAGTTCGTTTAAATGTTCAATCTCAAAATTAATAATTCGTTCCAGTCCCGGCTGCCAGACCCGAAGAATCTTGCCACTGCCGATATGTTTCCGAAGCAGCATACAGAAATTAGGAGCAGTCATAGGACTTGGCTTATTTACCTTGGTCAGATAAATAAGGGGCAGACTGGCACCTGCAGAAATCAGCAGGCGGTACTGAGTTTTTTGATTTTTTATGGTAAGCATCAGCTCGTCATTTTCCGGCTGAGCAATCTTGTTGATTTTACCGCCACATATGGTATCGTTTAATTCCTTTACCATATTGGCAATTACAATTCCGTCTAAAGCCATGTTTTTCATCCTCCTGGTGTGAATCTTATATCCACATATGTAAGAAGTGGATTCTTAATAGTATAGCAGATAAGAGGGGGAAAATCTAGAGAAATTCAGTTTTCCACAACAAAGAACCTCTTATCAAAAAAACTCTTCTATTCCACAAATGAAAGCGTTATAATAACATTCAAAGCAATAAGAAAGCAATAAGTAATATATTATATTTTAACATTTCAATTGGACAGATAAAATGAAGGAGACACATGCAGATTAACAGATTATTTGAAATCGTATATTTATTATTGGAGAAACAGGGGACTACGGCGCGTGAGCTTGCGGAGCATTTTGAGGTTTCGGTAAGGACAGTTTACCGAGATATTGATACGCTGTGCCAGGCGGGAATCCCGATTTATACAAATAAAGGCAGAGGCGGCGGGATTCATCTGATGGATAACTTTATACTGGACAAGTCCGTTTTGTCGGATATGGAGCGTCAGGAAATTCTGTGGGGATTGCAGGGTCTAAATGCGGTTAAAGCGGCAGATAATGATGAAGTGCTGTCCAGAATGCGGTCTCTTTTTGGGGCACATAAAACGGATTGGGTACAGGTTGATTTTTCGGACTGGACCGATCAGCGGCAGAAGGTCTTTGGGAAGATCAAAGAAGGGATTATTCTAAAAAAGGTGATCCAGATTGAATATTATAATTCAGAAGGCGTAAAATCTACCAGACAGGTAGAGCCATTGCAGCTTTGGTTCAAGGATAAGAGCTGGTATTTGAAAGGATTTTGCAGGAAAGCAGGAGAAATGCGGCTTTTTCGGATTACCCGAATGAAGCAGGTGAAGGCATTGGAGGAGAACTTTGACAGAATGCTGCCGGTACAGGAATCCAAAGCAAAGAAAGGTTACCGTGAGCAAAGTTATATGGTGGAGATAACACTTCATATAGATGCATCCTGTGCTTACCGGGTGTATGATGAGTTTGAGGAAGCACAGATTCAGGTTCAGGAAGATGGCAGCTTTCTGGCTAAATTAAAATGTCCCGAAAATGAATGGGTTTACGGTTACATCCTTTCTTATGGACCATTAGTCCGGGTGATGGCGCCTGAGCGGGTGAAAAAACTCGTAAAAGAAAGATTGGAAAATACTTTGAAATATTATTGCTGACGATTTATTTAATATGACATGCAGTTGTCAGATTATGCCTGTTATACTCTCTTTAACCGATACGAAATTTATGCGGTAATAAAAACAGAAAATAAGAGAGGTATCACTATGAATTATGAAATCGTATATTTAGAAGAGAAAAAAGCAGCAGGATTGAAGATCAGAACCAATAATGCCAGCCCGGATATGGGAGCAGAAATAGGCGGACTCTGGAAGCGTTTTTTTGAAGAGGGCATTTTCTTTCAAATGCCGGGAAAGGTGAATGATAAAAGTATTGGATTATATACCAACTACGCGGGAGACCATAAGGATGACTATGACATGTTTGTATGCTGTGAGATAGATAAAGCTGCCCAAATACCGGAAAGCCTGGCGACTACGGTCATTCCCAAGGGAAATTATGCTAAATTCATTGTAAAGGGAAATATGGTAACAGCAGTACAGGAATTCTGGATGAAACTCTGGAGTATGGATTTAAAGAGAACCTATGTGGCAGACTTTGAAGAATACCAGCCTGGAGGCGATATGGATAATGCAGAAATTCATATGTACATCGGAATAGAGAATGCAGATTAATGTAATTAAGTGCAGGATTTAAGATTTATTATATTTGGGTTTAGATGAGTAATGACGCTTTGTAAATGATAGGTAGTGTACGGAAAGAGAAGGGGGCGAGCCAGGACATTGATTTGGAAGGCTTACCGCAGAACTGGCATTTTCTAACCTTCCCAGAGCCCTTTTTGGCGGCACGCGGGCATTCGCTCCGAAATCCTGATGCATTTCGCAGCTCACTGCCCGCTTAGTATCCGATGGGAGCCAGTCGAATACTATCCGCCAAAAAGCACTCTGGGAAGGTAAGTAAATACTCAGCTCTGCTATATGCCTTCCAAATCAATGTCCTGGCTCGCCCCCTCCTCTTTCCGAGATAGCATTCGTTGATACAAAGCTGGTTTTCTCAGCGTGGTGGGACCCTGGGGTTGTGGCATGCTGAACAATATTGGCGTTAAGCAACTGATCTTGAGAACGGGATTTGTTTTATATTCTGCAATAAGAAAAAGGAATAGACTTTCATCTTCTATTATGCATAAACTGTCAAAATATACCGCTCTACATCCAATAAAGAACAGCCTGTCACAGCCCAGGGGTCCGACCATGCTGAGAAATTCAGCTTTGTGGCGGCAACCTGGATCTCGGAAAGATGGGTGTGGGAAACTGGCATGGGCGGAGGAAGCGTAGAGCAGAGCTGAGTATTTACTTACCTTTTCGAAGTGTTTTTTGGCGGATAGTATTCGACTGGCTCCCATCGGATACTAAGCGGGTACTGAACCGAGAAATGCATCAGGATTTCTCGGTGAATACCCGCGTGCCGCCAAAAAGCGCTTCGGAAAGGTTAGAAAATACCAGTTCTGCGGCCAGCTGACGGAGCCCATGCCAGTTTCCCACACCCATCTTTACGTTGCACTATCTACATCTACAAAGCGTCCCTTCCTCAACAAAACCCCAATTTAACCAGTATAACAGGATTTTGCTGTTGACTACACATTTGATATCCCGTTTTCGACACTTGCAAGAAGACGAAAAGCCGATACACCTTATAAATACTGAGGTTATCGGCTTATACTGATTATGAAATTGTTGTATGTAAACGTTACTTTAAAATTTTTTTAATTGTTCCATTCAGTTCCTTTGGTTTATAATGCAGCCTGTCCAAGTTTAGCGATGTTAGTTGGGTTAGGGCATCTAGTGCCTTGCTACCATTATAGAGAGCCATATATTCGACGTCGTGAATATTCGTCACATTCATATTTTTCAAGGTATTAATTAAGTTTTCTGTCGTCACATGTGTATGCTGGTCATCAAGTTTGGCTTCCAGTAAACGGTACACAAGCAGCGCAGTATAGCAGATCATGAAGTGAGCTCTAATGCGATTTGGCAGACGGTGGTTTACAGGTCTTCCGGTAAAATTTGTTTTCATGATTCGAAAACAGTCTTCAATCTGATATCTTTTGTGGGATACAGCCAATATATCTTTAGCTGGATCCAGAAGATTTGTGGCGACCGCATAATAACCATCATATTTTTCTTCTTCAGCAATCTTTGTTTCGTCAAGTATATATGCGACCGTTGCTTTTTCTACTGA
>NZ_JNGB01000028.1:0-86856 GCF_001029355.1 Robinsoniella sp. RHS | reverse complement strand
ATACTACGCTGCATCCAATAAAGAACAGCCTGCCACAGCCCAGGGGTCTCCACCAGGCTGAGAAAACCAGCTTTGTGGCAGTAAACTGAATCTCGGAAAGATGGGAGTGGGAAACTTGAATGGACGGAGGAAGCGTAGAGCAGAGCTGAGTATTTACTTACCTTTCCGGAGTGTTTTTTGGCGGATAGTATTCGACTGGCTCCCATCGGATACTAAGCGGGTACTGAACCGAGAAATGCATCAGGGTTTCTCGGTGAATACCCGCGTGCCGCCAAAAAGCGCTTCGGAAAGGTTAGAAAATACCAGTTCTGCGGCTAGTTGACGGAGTCCATACAAGTTTCCCACTCCCATCTTTCCGTACACTACCTACATCTACAAAGCGTCCTTCCTCAGCAAAACCCCAATTCAAGAAATTATTCGCTGTAGTACTAGATCGTGTTTTAAAACGGCAAATACTTCCACCCAATTTTATACTCACTCTTCTTCCAGGAAAATAAACTGTCATACTCATCTTCTGTCAACACATTTTTAAGCTCTTCTTTTTCATCTTCCGGTACTACCGCATGTATCGAATCAATAAAGCACAGGTTTGGATACAGTACGCACCACCAGTTCTTTCCTTTGGCTTCTCCTATCTGTATGCGGAGTGCTTCATAATCACCGGCAGGAAACGTAATGTCACCATATGATTTAATGGGAAAATAGCACCAGGTAAGGCTGGCTTTAGCAGGATATGCATAGCCTTCCCTATTTATGATTTCAACTGCTTTTTTTTGTATTTTATCCATGTTATCTTTGATGCAGGCTCTTGTGGCATCAATTGAATGTGCGTCCTTTAAAAGGGTTTCCATATATGCTACCACTTCATTCTTTACCTTCATTTTTAGTGCCTGATCCTCATCGCTGTCGCTGTTTGCAATAACATGAAAACGTATTATTTGATCTGCAATTCCCTTTTGCAGTGATGTTTCCTGAGTCATTCTGCCTGCCAGAAACATGCAGATCAAAATCCCGCTTACAATTCCCATACCGCCAATTACAAGATACCATTTTTGATAAAATCGATTTATTATACTCATATTCCTATGTACCCTCCTGTTTTTACTTTGTTGTACCAAACTGTTTGTTAGTACAATTTAAGTATTCACAGGATTTAGGGTTTTAAACAAGGTTATCCACATTATTTTTGAGATGTACAATCTAAATTCCATAGATTTTGTATCTGCCATCTAGTGCCTCCCGGCGTAAATACGTCGATATATAGTGCCTGTGGCGTATTTACGCCGGGCGACACCAGTAGGTACAGGGGCATTGTTCGAAGAACCAGCATTATGGACTGCTGATAAAAACAACTTCTCCGTCTACTACCGGTTTGTCTTTCTTCAGATGAACCTGGGGAATTGTCACTTCTTCTTCATTATTATGCCAAAAATTAAGAAGATCCCCTAGTGTCGTTCCTACTCCCTTTTTATCCGGATTATTTTTTATCAGATCCTGCAGATAGGTTCCCAGTGAATCTATAGAAGAAGCGGTCTTGGTAACCAGGCTTTCTTCTCCTTCATCGTCATATACAAAGACGGAAATGCTCCTGGCAAATGAGGTATGACTTTCAAAATATGTCAGCATTTCTTTTCTGGTATTTGCATCTTCCAGCATTTCCGGGCCCAGGATAATTGCCTTTGTGTGACCGGAATCAATATATTTGTCTACATAAGCTGCATAAGCTTTTGCTGCCTCCTCTATGGTCTTCCCCACAGCGCTTTCTTCTTTGGTATCCTTTTCTTCCTGTTCTGATTCCTCTTCCCCGCCCTTTTTCTGTCCCGTCTCTTCTCCCATATTTGGAAGGGCATATTCGATCCGATATCCTTCTTCTTCTTTGTGTACTTCAACTGCTAAAGGAAAATAGCGGTCTTCCAGCTCTCGTTTGGTACAACCTGACAGGCAGAGCATGATTGCCATTAAAACTACTGTCACAAAACATTTTCTCACTTGCTACGCCTCCTCTTTTCCCATTCCAGTATCGCAAAGATGACTGTGAATACCGCCATAATCGGTATCAGTAGATAACAGTTTACGGTTAAAAAAAGTTGTTGGGCTATCTCAACATTTTTGCACCAGAGAACACCTGCGATACTAAGTATCAGCATTAAAAGGTGATAGTGCTTTTCTTCCGGCTGCTTAAACATCTCCTTAAAGATCAGATTCAAATAGAATATTCCCGTACTGGCTGCTACAAAAAAGCTCATAAGAAGAAGCGCCAAAAACAAAATATCGAACCGCTGCAGAAAACCTCCCGGTATATCTACATTACTCATCAAAGTAACAACAGGCCATCTTAACGCTTTCATTCCCTGGTCTCCAAAAGAACCAATCCCAATAAGGATTGCCGCACCAATACCAATTGCAGTTATCATCAGCCCTTTTAATGTAGTTCTCAGACGCATCCCACTTTTCTGTATAAACGGTGCTTCAAATAAAATGAGGCTCACGCCACCAAATGCAGTAAATACCTGGAAGCTCTGCTTCATCGTTACTGCATTAAAGTTGGCACTTTCATAAGTAAAATACTCACTTTGAACACCGAAGGACGCTATTACCAGAAGTATCAGAAGCGGAATAAGCACAAAAGGATAAAGTACTTCTGCAATACGACCTCTTCTCTCTTTTGGATCCATAGAGGCATAAAATCCTCCCAGAAGCATAAGAATACATGGAATATTTTCGGACAATTCCGGAAGCATATACTGCCTGGTTACTGCTCCGAATACCCGGGTGATGTAAAGCAGATTGACAAACATATAACTCCAGTAGACCAGACACAGCGCAAATGCAGAAGCCCTTCCCAGACGGAGTTCTACGTAACCTCCAAAACTCCTGGTGATATATCGGCTTAAATAGCAGACAATACAGGTATATACTGCCGTAATCCCAACTCCCAGAATCAGGCTCAATATTAAATCTTTTCCGCTTGACTGCACAATAAACCGGGGCAGCAATAAGCTTATTTTACCAATCCAGTCCATGACTAAAAGCCTTTTCAATTGTCGTACCGAAATTTTCTGGTTATTGGAAAACATGAGCATTTCCTTTCTTTATCACTTTATTTTTAACCGGGTTCTTGATTGTCTTCTGGCAAAAACAGGACGGCTTTTCAGTCTGTCTAACGGGGCCCGTACCAGCGCATCCTTCTTATCCATTCCCTGGTTGATATCAGCTGCCACAAATGGCATCAGATAAGGTATATTATAACTTTTCAGCGCACTCAGATGGGTCAGCAGGACAAACCAGCCCAAAACCAGACCGAGGATTCCAAAAAAAGCGCTTCCGAGAATCATGGCATATTTAATCAGACGCAGTGCTTCTGACAGTTCTTCATTCGGTATGGAAAAAGAGCTGAGCGCCGTCAAAGCAACAATCACAACTACGATGGGGCTGACCAGATTGGCACTGACCGCTGCCTGTCCGATAATTAAGCCGCCTACGATACCAATTGTATTTCCAATGGGCCCCGGCATCCGTACCCCTGCCTCCCTAAGAAGCTCAAAGGATAATTCCAGCAAAAGCACCTCAATCACACTTGGAAACGGTACCCCCTGCCTTGCTTCAGCCAAAGAGAGTATCAGGTTTGTCGGAAGAATCTGCGTGTGGTAATTCGTAACTGCCACATACAGCCCAGGCAGGGAAACTGCCAGAAATGCCGCAACAAAACGAATAATTCTTAAAAATGATACAATTCCAAAATGGCGGTAGTAGTCATCGCTTGTCTGGAAAAAACTGTTTATGGTTGTAGGCAGAATCAATGCCTCCGGAGAATTGTCACTTAATAATACGACTCTTCCATCCAATACTGCCATCGCAGCTTTATCAGGCCGTTCTGTTGTCTGATACTGGGGAAACGGCGAATACCAGGTATCCTCTGTCAGCTGTTCTATTACCCCGCTGTCCATGATTCCGTCAATTTCAAAAGAATCCAGCTTTTGTTCCATTGCCTCCAGCAAATCCGGATAGACCAGTCCTTCCATATAAATAATGGCGGTCATTGTATTTGATCGCTTTCCAATCGGACGCTCTTTAATCTTCATTGTTGTATCCCGGACACGTTTTCGTACCAGGGCTGCATTTAATTTAACAGATTCTGTAAATGCCTCTTTGGAACCTCTTAAAACTTTTTCAGACTCAGATTTGGATACACCCATTCCAGGATATCCTTTACTGCTTACTTTTAGTGCTTTATCATATCCGTCAATAAAGAAAATGGCATTTCCCGCCAGCATGGCTGCCATAGCTTCTTCCATGGTTGCAAGTTCTTTTGCATCGGTAATTCCAAGTCCGTCTTCATTTACCGTTCGGCGGATTTCATCCGGTGACATTTCCTGCATCTGAATTAACAAACGCCCGATCATGGATTCTTCCAGAAGCATATTGCTGACTGCCACCTCAATAAATACGGCAAGACAGTCTACCTTTGGCGGAAGCCCCAGGCGCATTGGACGAATGATGATATCATCACAATTTTCACACCAGGCTTTGATTTTCGTTTCATTATCCGATAAACGTGTGGAAACGTTATCACTCATTTTTCAGCCTCCTCTCCGGGCCTTTGTATAAAATACAGCGAGTTTTCATAGAAATAGCCATAAAATAAGCGCTGTCAGGCCACAAAAAAAGGATAAGAAGATTCTTATCCTTTTAGGTGTAGCATATGTAATTATTTACATTTTATTCTTTTTCGCGAAGACTATTAATAATTGATTCTTTTTGATTTTCAATATGGGTATGAATTGCATTTCCTGCTTTCTCTTTATCATGCTTTTTCAGAGCCCGGCGGATTGCATCATGTTCCTCCAGAAGATTCTTATGCATCGACCGGTCTTTCAGATATTCCATACGGTAACGGTACATCTGTTCCCGAAGATTGCTTAAGATCTGTAATAACCTGCGGTTGTTGGTTGCATCATAGATAATTTCATGAAAATGCATATCCGCTTTTACACAATCGATAATGTCTGAGCCATCTAAGGACCGTTTAAAATCATTTGCAGCTTTCTTAAGTTCTATGAGCTGCTCGTCCGTAATATGGTCACAAGCATCTTTGACCGCCAGTTCTTCTAGCGCACAACGTACTTCCAGTACGTCTTCCAGATCACGTATAGTAATCTGCGCAACTTCTGCACCTTTTCTTGGAATCATCAGAACCAGCCCTTCTAATTCCAGTTTACGTATCGCTTCTCTCACCGGAGTACGGCTTACTCCCAGTCGCTGTGCCAGCTGAATTTCCATCAGGCGTTCTCCCGGTTTTAATTCGCCTTTTAAAATTGCATTTCGCAGAGTATTAAAAACCACGTCCCGCAGTGGCAGATATTCATTCATATCTATGTGAAAATTTTCATTCATTTGTAGACCTCCATACCTATCCTGTTGTGTATCCATAACATTTCTTCTGTGGTTACATATTGTGGGTTATTTTACCGAATTATTAAAAATGCCTGTGAGGTAAACCTGCTTTGCAAGGTCCCCCTGATATAATACATCATAAGCTTTTTTGGCTGCTTTTTTGTCATCAAAGATTCCAAAAACAGTTGGTCCGCTTCCACTCATCATGGCATTTAATGCGCCATGTTCCAGCATTATATTTTTAATATCCGCAATAATCGGATATTCCGGAACGGTAACCGTTTCCAGAACATTTCCCATAAGTGCTGCCGCTTTCTTCAGATCGCCATTTTCCAGCGCCCGAATCTGTCCATCTATATCCGGGTGGTCGGTAATCTCTCCGGCATCCAGCGTTGTATAAACAAATTTCGTAGAAACATGTACGCCCGGCTTGGCAATTAGTATATGACATGCAGGCATTGGCGGCAGGATAGTGAGTTTTTCCCCAATTCCTTCCGCCAGTGCTGTCCCCCGCATGATACAATACGGTACATCTGCACCTATCTTCACCCCGCGTTCCATCAGTTCTTCCCTGGTAAGGCCGAGCTTGAACAAACGGTTCACTCCTACCATTACTGCCGCCGCATCAGAACTGCCGCCCGCCATTCCTGCCGCAACAGGAATAAATTTCTTCAAATTTATGGACAACCCTTTTTTGATTCCAAATTCATCCATCAGAAGTTTTGCTGCTTTATACACCAGATTATCTTCATTAACCGGCAGATAATATAGATTTGTCTTTACTTTAATTCCGGGTTTCTGCAGCTCATGGATCCGGATCTGGTCATACAGATGAATTGTCTGCATAATCATTCGTACTTCATGGTACCCATCTTCTCTTTTTCGTACCACATCAAGGCCCAAATTTATCTTTGCAAGAGCCTTTAATTTCATCTCTCTCATCGTGTACCCCCGTTGCACTTTGTATACAATCATCTTGATTAGCAATATTGTATCTCATTTCATACACAAAAGTCAATGGTAAATCACTCAAAATTCAACAAATTTTCCGGAGAGTTTACAATTTTTGTCAAAAGATCAGCTCAAATTCTCAACAGCCTTCATAACCAGCAGACACGTACCGGGTGAAACCTCGTCTTCTTCAATTTCATTTAACTCCCGAATCCTCTCCGGAGTCGTATAATATTGTTTTGCTATACTCCACAAATTATCATCTGCCTGAACAATATATCCTACAATTCCCGGCAGTTCCTGGAGCTTCTTCATATCTAAGTCATGCTCTTCCACATCAATAATACATTGTTCTTTATGAACACGGATGACCATTGCATTCAGATTTACACAGACCTTTACTTCCAGTTCTTCACTGTCGATCATGGTCGTTGACAGCTGCTCCAGCTCGCTTTGCAGCGTAAATCGGCAGTCCTTATCAATCTCAGGCACTTCTATGATATGCTGGAATGGCACAGCGCCTTCCATCAGGGCATAAGGCAGCGTATCATCCGATGTAATATACAAAATGGTTATAAATACTGCACCTTCTACTTTTATTCCATTTTCTGTAACGCTGGTGTCATCAATCTTAACCTCACCCTGGCTGTGGCAGATCTGAAGCATCCTTGGCTGGCTGCTTTCCATTCTCATACGGTCACTGGCTCTGCACTTGGAAAAGTTTTTTACTACCAGACTTTCACATACCTGTTCCATCGTAACCGGGATTAAATCCTTTACCGGTGTGTAGACATCTTCCAGAATCTGTACCTTTTCTTCTTCATAGAGGCGGATATCCAGATCCAGAACCACATCAACCTGCACAAGGCGCTCTTCGCCATCATAATCAGGTCTTACTTCCAGATTCGCCGAAGCAAGGGAAACTTCCACATTGGCAAGCATATTCTGGGCACAGCCCGGACAGTCCACCGTTCCCTGGAAGGGAAGTACAGTTTCCAGCCATTGTTTTGTACCATTTTCATCATCTCCTGCGTAAAGCACAAAGATGAACAGTTCTCCTTTAATATCCAGCTGACCGTCTAAAACACGGATATCAGTTCCCCGAAGCTGCACATTTTCCCAAAGCATTTCCTGGATGTTAGGTTTATTGGATGGGATGGCAATTTCATCCTTTACCCTTAAAATATCTTTTTTCTGAACAGTTAACTGCAGCAATTCCAGGTTCTTGGACTTTGTACTAATATCACCCAGCCCATGAATCTCTACAGCCGCCTGAGCATCGTACAGTTCCTCTACGGATGCATTAAAGGACAGCAGTGACTTCATACTCAGCTTTCTGGAATTGATCAGCGAAACAGAGATATCTTCCACATCCCATTTCAGGCAGATATTGTCTCCCGGCTCCACACCGTCCAGATTCATCTGCTCTTCAAACGGAATCTTAGATTCCAGCCTATGTATCTGTCTGTCCGGTGTATCTGCTACATACAATACCCAAACTTCCAGTGCTCCGGTTAAAAGTACATGATCCGTGCTTACCTTCATATCATCCAATTTGATATTTGCTTTCTTTTGTATCAGTTTTCCCACATCCGGTTTGCTGTCAGATACGTTGTAGTCTTCCTCCAGGGTTACCTGGCTGGATGCTCTGCTTTTTTCATGATTCATATGAATATTCTTTTTTAATAATTCCACAAAAAATCCCTCCCAGCATGATCTCTTATAATTTTATGCCGGGAGGGTGTAAATTATGTGGAAGGCTTTGTCTTTTTATTCAAAAGTCACAGATCCTTCCATAAATGGGATTTTAATTACTACAAATGGAAACGATGGTTCCTGCTGTATGGTCTTTTCATGTGACGGGCCAATCAGACTGGTATGTACCATGATTCCGTCCTTCGTCAGATAGCATTTGTCGACCTGAATGCTGTAACCGCCTGTTTTCTGTTCTCCGTATCCGCGGATCATATACAGGTACTTATCGCTTTGGTATGTCATCTTTATTTCTGTTTTTTTGTTCTCTTCTATTGTCTGTGCCAGTTCTTCCGGCATCTCTTCCGGAGTAACAACGGTAAATTCCAGATCCTTTATTTTCCCCTTATCACTGTCATCCTGGGTGCCGCAGCCCCCTGCCAAGCATAGTGTCAGCAGAAAGCAGATACTAATGGTAATGGATATTACTTTTTTCACTTACTCTCCTATCCTTTTCCTTGCCTTATTATTAATATCTTATGCAGGATGAGCAAGGGAACATTCATCTTATTCCATTTCCCTCCAGAATATTTGATTCCACCGCGCTGCAATGGTTCTTTGAGGAAACGTATAACCATCTAATGAAGTAACGGACATCAACCCCATCAGGGAATTCGTGAGAAAGCATTCCTCATAGCCGGAAATCTCATGAGGATATATCACAGTCTCAACAATCTTTTCTCTGCGCATCAGATAGTCTCTTATAATTCCGGGAAGCAGTCCGCAGGACACTCGGGGTGTATATATGACTTTATCTTTTACAAAAAAAATATTGCTGGAAGTCCCTTCACAGACCTCTCCTTTGCTGTTGCAGAAAATAAACTCATCATATCCTTCTTCTAATGCTTTCCTTTTCTCCAGAATGCAGTCTCCATAATTCGTAGTTTTATGATAGGTGAACCCGGAAGTCTCATTTCGGATTACCTGGCTGAACTTTGCCCGAAACCCTTTTTGAAACCGTTCATCTCCATATGGATTTTGTCTGTGCGTTAAAATCATATTTTCATCTGATACAGATATTTTAAGAACTCCATGTGACATAGGATGCTCCATCAGATATTCCACAATCTTTTCTTTGGAAACATACATTTTTAACTTAAGAAAGTGTATTCCCTTTTCCATCCGTTTTAAATGTTCTTCAAGAAGTACCGCCCTGCCATTTACTACCGCTATTGTTTCAAATACTCCAAGGCCAAACCAATACCCTTCATCTAATTTGATATCCATTATTTTCTACTCCGTCAATAATTTCTCCAGCATTTGAACGGAATCCGCAATTTTATCTGCTCCGCTTTTTTCCAGTTCTTCCCGGGTTCCATACCCAAACAGCACACCAATGCTTTCCAGACCGCATTTTTTTGCGCCGATTATATCGTGTTCCCGGTCTCCGATCATAACAGCCCGGTTTTTGTCGGAAATATGATTTTGATCCAGGGCATAACTGATTACTTCATCTTTTTTCGTTCGTCTTCCATCCAATTCACTTCCCTGAACATCCTCAAAGTACTTTATCAGCTCAAAACGTTCCAGGATCCGCTTTGCATATACGGTAGGTTTTGATGTTGCCACAATCAGTACTTTCCCCTGTTCCTTTAAATGCTGCAGCATCTCCGGTATGCCGGGATAAACTTTATTTTCAAATATTCCGTCCTCGTTAAAGTATTCTCTGTATTTCCATACCGCTTCCTCTGCCTGCTCATCGGAAAACCCATAATATTCAACAAAAGAATCCTTCAGGGGAGGTCCTATGAATTTGTTCAGTGCTGCCTTTTCCTCTATATGGATCCCATATTGTTTCAAAGCATAGGCAACGGAATTGGTAATTCCCTCCTGCGGGTCTGTCAGCGTTCCATCCAGATCGAATAACATATAGTTCTTATTCATCATAAACCTTTCTGCGCTACTGTAAGGCTTCCAGTATCGCTTTCGCCTTTTGCAGCGTCTCTTCATATTCAAATTCCAGTTCCGATTCGTAGGTGATCCCTCCGCCTACTCCTAAATGATATATGCCGTCTTTGTGCACGGCAGTCCGTATCACAATATTAAAATCACAATCTCCGTCCAGCGTCAGATATCCGATTGAACCAGTATACAATCCTCTTCTGCCATGTTCCAGCTCATCAATAATCTCCATGGCACGCAGCTTGGGGGCACCGGTGATGGAACCTCCCGGAAATGCCGCTTCTATCAGATCCATCACCGTCATTCCAGGCTTCAGATCTCCTGTGATGTTAGAGACAAGATGAAAAACCGTTGCATATTCTTCTACGGTAAAAAGTTCCGTTACCTGAACACTTCCGTGCCTGCATACCCGGTTCAGATCATTCCGCTCCAAATCTACAATCATCAGCAGTTCACTTTTATCTTTTTCCGAAGATGCCAGCTCTTCCTTCAGCATTTTATCCTCTTCAGGTGTAGTTCCCCTTTTTCTGGTCCCCTTGATCGGTCTGGTTTCCACATGCCCCTTTTTCATTTGGAGAAACCGTTCCGGAGAAGCGCAGATGACCTGAAAATCGCCATAATTCAGATATCCGCCAAATGGAGCAGGATTATTTCCCCGTAACTTACTAAATACTTCATACGGAGATTTGCTGCTTTTTATGCTAAGCCGCTGGGTCATATTCGCAATATAAATATCACCTTCGATAATATATCCTATCATATCATCAATTGCTTTTAAATAATCTTCTTTTTGAAAATTAGGGATTACCTCAATTTCTCTTCTCTCCTCCAATGGGTGTGCGATACGAATACCATTAAAAATGGACTTCTTTAACTCTTCCAAACGAATGCTGCTGTCTTTCAGCTTCCCATTTGCGATCAGCGAAACTTCCTTTTTCTCATGATCCTCAATAATAAATACATCATAGAAATTCAAAATGCAGTCCGGGATATCTGCTTCTATTGGATCTTTTGCTTTTACCCCTTCTTTTTTGCGCCCGTAATCATAAGAAAAATATCCGATTGCTCCGGAAATAATAGGAAGTCCCGTTACATTTCCTTCTTTATTTTCTTTTAGATAATTTCTCATAAATTGTTCAAATGAAACACTGCCTGGTTCTCCGTTGATCGTAAAAGTTTCCCCTTTTACCAGCTTCAGATAGGGGTACAGACCGATAATGGAGTATCTGCCGAGCTTATTTCTCAGAGACGAGTCCAGAAAAACGGCGTCCTTTTCATTTTGAAAAACCATATGGATGTCCTGAATCGGGATATACGGCTGTAATTTCTGAATTTTCTTAAGCATGTCTGCACCACCAGTCTTTACTAATATTTATAAAGTTATCTAAAAGTTCATGTCCGAAATCGGTCAGCACAGCTTCCGGATGAAACTGTACACCGAAAACAGGGGCTTCCCTGTGGGATATTGCCATAATATCCCCATCTTCTGTCCAGGCATCCACCTGAAAATCAAGCGGCAAAGTAGTCTTGTCTATCACAAGGGAATGATATCTGGTTACCCCATATTCTTTTGGAATTCCACGGAAAATCCCCCTTCCACTGTGGTGGATTCTGGTAACTTTTCCATGCATGGGCCGATTTCCTTTCACTATATCCGCACCAAAAGAATAGCCTATAACCTGGTGACCCAGGCATACACCTAATATTGGTATCTCATTTTTAAATTTCCGGACAATTTCATTGGATAGCCCCGCTGATTTCGGGTTTTTAGGACCTGGCGAAATTACGATCCCCTCCGGTCTCATACCGGAAAGTTCCTCTAACGTAACCTTATCATTTCGCACTACGAGAATTTCCTGACCCAGCTCTTCAAAATAAGCGGACAGATTGTACACAAAAGAATCATAATTATCAATACACAAAAACATAGACCTCTCCTCACTTTCGTTTTTAAAACCAAGTCGTTATCCTAAAGTGAGTCTAAAGGTCCGTAACTTGCAGATGCCCCTATTATATACAAAATATGCGAATTCTTCAAGTATAAATTTATCTGTTCTTCTTGAATCCCTTTCAAAAGTCCAGTATAATAAAAAGCATAGTACGTATAACGTAAAGGAGAATTTTATGGTTAATACAAGTAACGAAGAGGATATGCGCCGTCTGTCGGGCATTCTGGTGCATCCTACCTCCTTTCCATCCCCTTATGGCATTGGCGACCTGGGAAAAGGCGCTTATGATTTCATCGATTTTCTCCATGAATCCAGCCAGCACCTGTGGCAGGTTCTTCCACTTGGTCCTACCGGCTTCTGGAACTCCCCCTATCAAAGCCCTTCTGCGTTTGCAGGGCAGCCGTTATTGATCAGTCTCGATGATCTGGCTGATATGGAACTGTTGGAAAAAAGTGATATTGAAAAGATTCCTCAATGGAAAGATCCCAGAAAAGCTGATTACATTGAGGTCCGCAAATACAAAGAAACACTGTTTCTGCAGGCATATGCCGCATTTAAGCACACACCCAATAAAATGCTCCTGGAAGAGTATGACGATTTCTGTATGGCAAATGCAGATTGGCTGGAAGATTACAGCCTCTTTATGGCACTTAAAGATACTCACGAAGGCGAATGCTGGGCAGACTGGGAAGAAGAACTAATTTCACCCATACCAGAAGTAAGGGACAGTCTGAAAAAAAGCTTAAAAGACCAAATCCGATATCACCAGTTCCTGCAGTTTATCTTCTTTTCCCAATGGGCGAAATTAAAAGCCTATGCCAATGAAAAAGAGGTCTTTATTATCGGGGATATCCCCATCTTCGCAGCATACGACAGCGCCGATGTCTGGGCAAATAAAGGGCTGTTCCAGCTGGATAGTACTGGTCATCCCACCAGAGTATCCGGAGTTCCTCCTGACTACTTTTCTGCTACCGGACAGCGCTGGGGCAATCCGCTCTATGACTGGCCTGTTCACAAAAAAGATGGTTATCAGTGGTGGATCAGCAGAATTGCACATCAGCTGAAGATGGTTGATTATCTTCGTATCGACCATTTCAGGGGCTTTGAGGCTTACTGGTCTATTCCTGCGGAGGAAGAAACTGCCTTGAATGGCAAATGGGTGAAGGGTCCCTGCGAAGACCTGTTTCTATGTATCCAAAAAGAACTGGGGGACCGGCTTCCGATTCTGGCGGAAGATCTTGGGATCATCACACCTGATGTGGAATGGCTGCGGGATATGTTTCATTTTCCGGGTATGCGGATCTTACAGTTTGCATTTCAGGATATGGGTGAAAGTACATACCTTCCCCATAATTTCACTACTGTCAACTGCATCTGTTATACCGGTACCCATGATAACGATACCTCTGCCGGCTGGTATCAGGGTCTGTCCGAAGAATTAAAGGATAAAATCCGCAGATACGGAAATACCGATGGCGGCAATATAAGCCTTGATATGATACGTTTCTGCATGGGCACAATTGCAAGATTTGCTATTTTCCCGATACAGGATATTCTCCAGCTTGACAGCAGTCACAGGATGAATACACCGGGTGTTGCCGAAGGAAACTGGGAATTCCGCTACCTGCAGGAAGATCTGGACTCCAGCCGTTCTGAATGGCTGCGTCAGACCTCCCACTTATTTGGGCGGTATTAATTTCATAAGATATAACTAATTAGTAGAAAAGAGAGATAGACATGATACGTTTTATTATTGTTGTAATAGTTGTTGTAGGTTTTCTTATTTTATCCATTCCAATTCTGATATTTGAGTGGATCCTTGGTAAATTCAATCCGAGACTGAGAGATATATCATCTTTACGTCTGGTTCAAAACGTTTTTAAACTGGTATTGTTTGTGAGCGGAACCAAGGCAACCATCATCGGTGCTGAAAACGTCCCCCAGAATGAAGCAGTGCTGTATGTAGGCAATCACAGAAGTTTTTTTGATATTCTGCTTACCTATTCCAGATGTCCGGGGCTTACAGGCTACGTGGCGAAAGATGGCATGGAAAAAATACCTCTGCTCTCCCACTGGATGAAACGGCTCTACTGCCTGTTTCTCAATCGGGAAGACATCAAAGAAGGTCTGAAAACGATTCTTAAAGGAATTGAACAAATAAAAGCCGGAATATCCATGTGCATTTTTCCGGAAGGAACCAGGAACAAAGTACCGGATGCCCCAATGCTACCCTTTAAAGAAGGCAGCCTGAAAATGGCTGAAAAAACAGGCTGTGCCATAATTCCTATGGCCATCACTAACTCTGCCGAGATTTTTGAGAATCATTTTCCTAAAATACGTTCCGCACATGTAATTCTGCAGTATGGAAAGCCAATTTATCCGAAAGAATTAAGCAAAGAAGATAAGAAATTCCTTGGAGCTTATACACAGAAGGTGATTCAGGGGATGCTGGATGAGCATAAAACGCTGTCCATAAAATAAAGTACAGGAAGAATCCGCCATGTATCTGATTGACATGGCGGATTCTTTAGGATTTCCCAAAACTGGAAAAACTACCTATCCCCGATCTCTCTGACTTCCTTTCATGTCACTAAATTTTTCAAACTCTCTCTGGCCGTCTTAAAATACTTATCCTCAGGATTAACCTGTAAAACAAAGTTAATTTTACCAAGCAGTTTCTGAAGATAACGAATATTTTCTGTTGCATCTGTCCCGTATTTTTGATCTTGTACATGCTGTAGATGAGAAGCTGCGCCAAATTTACAGCAATAGTATATTTCCTGGCGCAGTTTCCTTCTATATTCCCCGGATACCTGTGGTTTACAATTGACTACAATACCGGTAACTGCCTGCCTCTGACCGGCTAAAAGTAATTTCGTCTTCTTTTCATTTAACTCTAAACCAATCACCTGTAAGAAACCGCGAACTTTATTTTTTACTTTATATGCCTCAAAGCTGCCGGAAAAGGTCATATCATCACAGTATCTGGTATAGGTTATCCCACGTTTAGCACACCATTCCCCCATGTACTCATCAAAGGGCATCATAACAATATTTGATATTGCAGCTGAGGTGGGTGCTCCCTGGGGCAGACAGCCTTCGTAACAGCAGAGATGTGTCAGCAGTGTTCCTACTGCAGGCGGAAACCGATAACTATGGAAAACCCTCTGATATACCAGTATAAAAGGTATATTTCCGAAAAAATCATGGATGTCCAGTTTTAGAATTTTTTCCTGCCCCACATGGCCGGATACATTTGAGATAAGCGAGACTCCTTTACGGTAAGCAGTTGCGCATGATGATACAGGGATCGGGTCCAGAATATGATGAAGAATATTTCTCTGAACCATTTTCAGAAGTGTGTCAGGTATGCAGAGCTGCCGGCTGGTACCGTCCCTCTTTGGAATTTTTGCAGTGCGATAGTGACTGGGGATATGATTGCTAAGAGCATACAGACATGCAATCTGGCGCTCCTCTGGCCAATTAATCTCTCCAAATAATTGAAACTCCATGATCAGCTGCCTGCAATGTTCCGCCGTACAATATTTCCACAACCTATGATCTCCCATATGTTTTCCTCCATCCTGGAGCGTGTTTTAAAATTGCTGTACCTGGCTGGTTGTTCCAATTTGTGGAATGTAACCGTGCAATTTCAGGTGCGTAGTGGGGCTACGTCCCTTAAATTGCACAATTTCAGCCTGCAAAGTGGAGCGACCAGACGGGTGCAATGAATTTTCAAGCACACTCTACTGTAATTCAAGCCGGATTATTCAAATATAATTGAATTGTCCGGCTTGGTTTTATTAGATGGCAAAGGCAAAACAAAAAGGTGATACGTAAAATGCGAAGTTGTACCAACCGCAGGCCGCACAAGCATTGTGCTGAAGTACATCGCAGCAGTTTACGGTGTGCAGGCAGGCCTGCACCGATCTGTAAGAATACAATTCCAGACAGCGACTCGCTGCCCGGCCAAAATTTATGGAAATACTAATGTCTCTGCCAAATTATATCTCTATCATACCATAAGTATTGGAGAACTGTAAATTTTATTTTTATTCAGATCCCATTTACTTTGAAATACAATCAGATTTACTCCGTTATTAAGCTATAAGGAGTGATCTTGCGTATTCTGCCTGCGATCAAATATCCCAATACATAACTTACCGCAATAATACCCGCTATAATTCCTGTAACCCCCAGTGGCTGGATAATAAAATGCGCATTCATAACCCCCAGGCTTTTGAATAGTACAGAGATAACCCGGTTCATAGCCAGCATGCTGATAATTCCTCCCGCTGCTGCACCAATTACAATTGGAGGCATTAAGCTGAATGTAATCTGTCTGATGATCTGACCCGTGGTAAATCCGATGGACTTTTGAATTCCGTAATACCGCTTTTGCCTGGTAATCATCATCCTTATAATCAGATACAACACCAGTGTAATAACCAGTACTGTGGTACACAAAATACCAATCGCTATAATCGTTGTCATAGTGGAGTATATATTGATCACACTGAACATAACTTCTTTATTTTTCGTCAGTGATATTTCTTCTTCTCCGTAAATTTTATTGATTTCATTTTGGAAGTCCTCCATTGCCCCTTCATCACTTTGATTCAAATATACGTACAGATTACTCTGGTTAAATGACGGCAGAATTTTTTCAATTCCCGCCTTCGTTATCATTATATCCATACCGAGAAAGTTAGATCCCTGTGTCAGCCCAGTAACCAGAAATTCTTTATGCTCATTTCCGGTCTCTACCGTTATGGTATCTCCAATATCTTTCACAAGAACCTCTGCCAATAGCGCACCCATTGCCACTTCATTGTCATGTTTGGGATAACGTCCTTTATAAATTGTATTGTTTTCCACCATATTAAAATCTTCTATCACAGTGGTCATACAGTCCATACCATTTACAAGGGTACTAAGGGTATCAAAATAGAATGTTTTTCTTACATTATCCATTTCCCGAATCTTTTTTGGGAAAGATTCCACTTTTTCATTGTCTGGCAGTACAACCATCAAATCTGCCATTTCTGCTCCTATAATATTTAAAAATGCACTTTTTTCTAATGCTATATTATAATACATCGTCCATGCAAACAATGCTACGAAGGTCAAAAATGAAATGATGATCCCAATCATAATATTCTTTTTGGTATTCTGCAGCGTGTTCTTAACGGCTAACATAAGATTTAGGGTTCCTTTCGAAGTATCCAATGGAATAACATTATTTCGAAAACTGTGAGTCGCTATTCCACCCCGCATGGCAATAATCGGATGCAGGTGATTGATTCTGCCGGAAGCAAAAAATGCAATACTGCCAGTCATAATGATGATAAATACAAAAACGATGCTGCTAATGGCTGCGTGGAATCCCTGGTGCCATACAATTCCTGTCTGTGCAGAAAACAACTCATTAATCAAGGGCAAAACACCATAAGATGCTGATATGCCCAGCACAGCGCCTATACTTCCAATAAGAGCAAATTGCAGGACAAAGGAAATTACAATCTGTCTGCTGGTGTAGCCCAGCGCTTTTAAAACACCCACATTTTTCATATCTTCTTCAATCATATTAATAATCCGGAATCGGATTACCACCATGCTGATCAACACAATAATAAGTGCAAAGCTAATCATGATTGACCCACCGATGTTGGAGGTCAAAGTCCTCGCACGTACCCCCAATACCGCATCCTGACACCAGAAGTTCATAGCCGTACCTTCCAGACGCTGCATTCCCGACAGCTGTTTCTTAAAGTCAGAAGTCAGATTCACAGAATCACGATAGTCTTCCATTCTTGCTGAAACCAGCGTCCCAAGGTTATTCCATTCTTTCGAATCTTCCTGCAGTTTGTCAAAATCCGGTTCTTTTAAGTACGCTCCTATTCCACCTAAGTTAATGGAACTTGTGAGGGACACATCTTCTATAAATCCTGCTATGGTAAATAAATAGCTCTTGTGGTTAAACTGAATGTCAAAAGGCTCCCCTATTTTATGATATCCTCCTGTTTTCATAATATAAGGAAGGTATATTCCGTTCTGTATAGATGTATCTTCCTCCATAATATGAAGTTTTGATATGTTTCTTTTCTCTCCCAGACTGGTAATCAGAAAAACCTGTTCCAGCCTGCTGTCTGCATAGGGAAGCGATGCTCCCGGAAAAATCAGAGCTTTCTGTGTCTCTACCTGGTTTACCCCCTTATAATTCCGGATAAACTCAATATTCTTATCCTGATCATCGCTTTCAGCCAATGCCGCCATAAAATGCGCTCCATTCAGCGCTTCCATTCTGTTAAGAAAAGATTGCTGATAATTAAAAAATACCAATGCTCCCGTATTTAAAATGGTAACTGCAATTACAATCAATAGGAACAACGACAACATCTGGCCTTTGCTCTTTTTCAGGTAAGATTTCATTAACATTCCTGCAGTATCCATCTTACCACCCCATTTCTTCCAGAAAATCACGCAGTATTCCAATCCGGTTTTGATCATCTTCATCATAATCCGTTAATCGGCATTCTCCGCAAATGATGCCGTCCTTCAGATAAATAATTCGATTTCCTCTCAGTGCTGAACGCAGATCATGTGTCACCAGGATAATGCTCTGCCCTTCCTGGTGACAATTGGTAAAGGTATCCAGAACTGCTTTCCCATGGGCAGAATTAAGTGCGCCTGTAGGTTCATCCGCAAACACAATCTCCGGCTTATTAATAAGAGCTCTGACAATTCCTACTCTCTGCGCTTCTCCGCCCGATAATTGAGAAGGAAACTTCTTCCATGAATTTTTATCCAGTCCTACCTGCTTTAGCAGTTCTTTTCCCCTTCCCGATACTTCCTTTTTATTTTTGTCAGCCAATAGTCCAACTGCCATAACATTATCCAACACACTCATATTCTCCAGCAGATAAATCTGCTGAAAAACAAACCCACAGTGTCTGCGCCTGAAAACAGCAAGTTTGTCATTGCTGTAGCCCGAAATTTTCGTATTTCCATAATAGATGTCTCCAAGGGTTGGTTTATCCATACCGGATAACGCATACAAAAGCGTGGATTTACCAGCTCCGGATGCGCCCATAATTACGGTAAAATCCCCTTTCTCAAAACTGATATCCAAATTTCTCAGTACATGCTGCTGGACCCCTTCATTTGAAAACGTCTTGCACAATTTATTGGTAGTTAATATTGTTTCTCCCATTTTCTCTCCTCTTTCAGACAAATACATGCCGGTATATATAAGATTATCTGTTATCATAATCCTATTTTACACAGAAAATTCTTAGCGCGTCTTTAGCTGATTCTTAACCAATCCTTAAAACTTAAAATCCTGACAATAACGCACACTCCCCTTACTCAGCTTACTACCCCCCTTTTATTTTCCACGAGCCAGGTATATAATTGAAGAAAATATAAATTCAGGAGGAAAACAACATGAAATATTTTATGATCGAAGGAATGATACTAGATGCAGATAAAATGACAGATGATATAATGAAAGAACATATGGCATATACACAAAAAGCAATGGATGAAGGAACAACATTACTGTCCGGACTGAAAACCGATATGAGCGGCGGTGTATTTATTATGAAATCCGATTCAAAAGAAAAAATTGAAAAGTATTTATCTC
Organism: Robinsoniella sp. RHS; assembly: GCF_001029355.1. Taxonomy (NCBI): domain Bacteria; kingdom Bacillati; phylum Bacillota; class Clostridia; order Lachnospirales; family Lachnospiraceae; genus Robinsoniella; species Robinsoniella sp. RHS. Next base: position 67,263 of record NZ_JNGB01000028.1, on the reverse strand, counting down.
AAGAGCCTTTTAAAATACATGGCATACAAGAATACCGTATTCTTGAATTCCATTCCCATTACGTTAATTCTTCACCCGCAGAATGGTTTGATAATTAATACGTGAACTGCTCTTTTCCTGCAAGTCTTACAAACAGGGTAACCACAAAGCCATCTTCCCGGTTTTCGCAGTTGATACTGCCCCCCATCTGTTCCATAAAATACCGGGCTAAATACAGCCCCAGTCCTGCTCCGTTTATCTCTGCAGTATTTCTGCCCCGGTAGAACTTTTCAAATAGTAATGGTAAATCCTCTTTCGCTGCTCCTTTTCCAAAATCCCGGAAACATACTCTCAGATAATTCTCCTCACAGAAAGCAGAAATCTCAATAGAGGTATTAGCATATTTATAGGAATTGTTCATTACATTATCGATCACCTGCTGAAGCCGTAGTGGATCAGCTGCGATCATGCATTCCGGGATAGATTTCAGATCAGCCAGATGATTGTAATCAGCTGCCGCTATATAAGAACTCAGAATCTGGCTGCCCATTTCTAAAGTTTCCACTTTCAGCTTCTCTAATTCCTCCATAGTTGCCTGAAATAAATTTGTAATCAGTTGATTGATCTGTTCAGCTTTTTGTCCGATTGTTTCCAACTGTTTCTTCTCTTTATCGCTTCTTTGGAATGCCAGCATCAGCTCAGATATGGCTTGAATGGAAGCTACGGGAGTCTTAATATCATGACTTAATGATGCAACCAGCTCTTTTTTACTTTGATTTGCCTGACGCTCATTTTCCTTCGCCCTTTTTAATTCTTCACGCATCAGATCAAAACTTTCTGTAAATGCTCCAAATAAATTTGTATGATCCATTTCCAGCGGAACATTGAAATCCCCTCTTGCTATATTTCTTGCAAAATACTCCATTTTCTGAAATGGTACAAATAATTCCTTTCTCAGATACCAATAATATATTACGATGCAGAACAGAATGCCGCAAATCAAAATCACGCCGCATAAAAGAAATTGTTCTGTTTTTGATTTTAGAAATTCTTGAGAATTATTATGAAATACTGCCTTGCCAAGTAACACCCCATCTTTTTCGATATCCACGATAGTATCCCGATTAATAATCGACATTGACAGGTTCTCTGACAGCCCCTTTTCTGTCGCCATCAGAATCTTCCCGTCCCTGTCAAATATGGAAAATGCAAAAGAATAGGCATGGTTTACAGCCTGTCGGCTTCTTCCCTGTAGTAATTCATCCCAATGATCTGCTGCCTGCATTACAACATCATTCACGGCAGTAATATCCAGGTTCTGCACTTTGGCATCTGTCGCCGTCCAAAACATAAACCCCGCCATCATGACAAGGAATGCTGCTGTCACCGCTATGAATCCTTTATTAATCACGATACTCCTCCTCATATACGTATCCCGTTCCCCAGATTGTTTTTATTCGTTTGGGGTCATTAGGATTTTCTTCTATCTTCTCACGTATCCTTCGTATGTGCACGTTTAGTGTTCCATCTCCGGTTATAGCATCTTTCCAGACCTTTCGGAACAGTTCTTCTTTTGGAATAATGCGGTTTGCATTCTGTACCAGATATTCTAACAGCTGATATTCCATTGTCTTTAATTTTAATAGCGTACCATCTAAACTGGCCCTGGAAGTCTTAAAGTCCACAACCAAACCTCTGTCCTCAAACAAATCTCTGACATTTGACAGCTTCTGACGCCGAAGTACCGCCTTTACCTTCGCCAGGAGAATACTGAGTGAATATGGTTTTTTTATATAGTCATCTCCACCGATATTTAAAGCTATCAGCACATCATCATCGCTGGTTCTGGCACTGATAAACAAAATAGGAACCTGTATTTTTTCCCTGAGCTCTTTACACAATGCAAATCCAGAATCATTCCCCAGATTGATATCCAGAAGAATCATCTCCGCCTGATTCTCTCCAAAAAATTTCAGACATTGGCTTTTTGTATAAACAACCGCTGTTTTCACATCAAACATATTAAAGTATTCACAGGTACTGTCAGCAAGTGCTTCCTCATCATCTACTATCAGGCAGTCATATTTCATCTTGATACTCACCCAGTGCTGCAGGATACATCCTGCAATACTTCCTTTCTACTTTCCGGTATTTTATTTTAAAGTAAAAAAGTGCCCCAAACGGACACTTTTTTATAGCTTTTCTGCTATTATATTACCACAAAATCGCGATTTTTTCAAGTCTTGCAGTTACAATTCTAAGGGTGTATATATTATATACCTGTCAATTTCTGAGGGAATACTCTCCCTCCGAACTTTATAAATAGAAAGGATATTCTTATGAATGAATCCGCACTGACTTCACTCCTGTTAAATGCCGATAAAAAAAATTTTCTCACTAACCTGGTATCCTGTAACCAATACACTCAGCAGTTTGGTATTGCGCTCTCGGAAGAAGATGCTGCACAGCTTATGGAATGCCGCAGAGAAGTACTGACAGAATTTGGACGTATTGAATTTGAGGGTGGTATTCTTCCAAAACTGATCTATGAATTTTGTGACTCTTCTTACATTTATCAGGACAATTATCTGGATACTCTTATATCACTTCAGAATATTTTTTACCTGTACAAAAATGAGTCTCTCGATGAATTAAGTGATGACGACCTTCTTCATTATATGAAAGTACACTTTGAAGGCGAATGCGAAGGTTCACTGGAATACCTGGAAGACACCTGCCTGAATCATTTCTGCCGTAAAATCCGAAAAGGATGGAAAGGACAATTTGATGAATAAAAGCCAATTCCCCTCTGATGTCACCCTGGAAGAAGTGCTTCCCCTTCTTGCAAAAAGGGTTCGAAAATATACCAGTGCTGAAAGTACCTCTGTTACAAACGAAACTGCCAGGCAGATTCTTCTTTCTATTTTGTATTGTCTGGAAGATACAAATGCTTCCTCTATGAATCTTATAACAGGAACAGAGTCTGTCGAGGAGCGTTTTTCATCCGGTTTGAAACACAAACAGCAGTTACTGGATGAGTCACGGTACCTGTTGGAACATATACAGGCACATTTACTTCCCATCGAAAACGATGTTTACAAACGGACCATCTTAACCGGTATTCCTCCATTCTTCCATGATTATGATGTTTATTTTGGAGCACATCTAAGCCCCGGCTCCATTGATTATCCTCTCTGTTTAGAAATAGAGGGACTGACAGGAATTGATTTCATAGCAGAATATCTGCACAGATTTCATTTGGAAGAAACCTTTTTATCTTATTTTTCTGTATCTGTTATCAGGGAGGTATTGCGGGGCTACCATAGTGATTTTGAAAATCTTCTGGTTAACATTTTTCAGATTGTATTTCAAAATGCGATCGGCTGTGTATTATGCAATACCAGCGTTTATATGCTGGACATCCACCCATGGATCAGATCCAGGCTTTACCGCCATTTATCCGCTTTTACCAAGGTACAGCTAAAACGTCTTTTACGGACAGCACTTGCGCATTTAATTCTGGAACTTTCCCTGGAAAAAGAAGAAGAACTGGTTTCCTTTCTTTCCTGTGCACTGGAATTATTCCAGGAATCCCTATATCAATATATCCAATTAGGTCAAATCGGCCATGTCTTTGTTTCACGGTCCGCTGATGTGACTGTACCTGTATCTGAATTTGAAGATGGCGAAATGATGGATGATGAAAAACTGCGGTTATTCATTGAAGAGATGCAGGAATGCCGGTATCTTTCCGATAAGATCGGGATGATACGGGAACAGATCCATTCCCTGAGCGACCTGGAAGAAGTTTTAAAAGAATGTTTCTGGGATGCGGAATATCCGGAAGTATTTCAGCTTCTTTCACCGCCGGAGGCGGATGCTCTGCAAGCGAATATAAAGCTGAAACAAGACTTCGGCAGCCCGCTGGAAGAATGGGAAAAATATTTGGCACGTATATAAAAATTTTGGCACATATATAAAAGCAGGAGCAGCTCAATCGCTGCTCCCTCATAAAATACACTTATATAATCATGACTTCTTCCCCATACTCAATATAAAGTTCATCAATTAACTGCTGTCCTGCCCGGGCAATAAAACCGTTTTGATCCAGTTCTTTTAGGGGCTGGATTTCTACGTCCCTGACATCATTGCGTCCTTTGATAAACACTTTATCTCCCCATTCTTTCATCAGCGAATACTTTGCATCCTCATCAATATAAATCACTTTTTTCTTATCATCTGCTTTTTCATAAGGTCTTAATACTCTGACACACTTAACATCCATTCTAATTTCCTCCTATACGTAATCATATCTGCGCGGCACATCCATCAGCTTCTTGTGTGTAAAATGGAAAATAAAGCAGATTACAGCGCAGATCAGATACCCTACAGCATACGGGAAGGACATTGTATCGATCCCAAATCCCAGCATTGGGGCATGCATAAATCCAAAGAACGACAGTATGGATGCTATGATAAGCGCATATCCTGCCTTATCCAGTCTTCTGTCAATGATGAATACCACAACCGTTGCCCAGAGTATACTGGTAAGAATTGCCCCATGTCGCATTGCTGCAACACCATGCCAGGTGACTCCGTAATTCAGCATGGTCTGAGAAACCGTATCACTGCTGTTCATCGTAAGGGTATCTTCCAAAAAGATTCCAAAAGAACCTAAGGCATCTCGTACATATGTATACAAAACGTCCGCTATATGCGGAATCAGTGCAATGGCAACTGCAGCGCCGTGTCTTCTAGGCACATCTGTGCTGGACTGGACTACCATCAGAATTGCACACCATAAGAAGGTTATGGATGCTATTACTGCAGGCATCAGAGAATTGAAGAATCCATAAACGCCAAACAGCGCAGATGCTCCAAACAGTACTCCGGTAACCCATGAATATCCGGTTCCTGTTCCGCTTTTCTTCAGACCCGGGTGACCCAGCCATACTGTATTTGGTATAATTCCACCAAACAATGCAGATAACATCGTACAGCACCCATCCGCAATCTGAGCATGTCCCACATTGTAGTCATCTCCTGCTGCAATGGCGGATTCCACGTTATCCATGGTTTCGATAAAGTTATATACTTCAATTGGGATAATAACTCCCAGATACGGCACAATCAGTTTAAATCCGGCCAGTATATTTGCTCCGGAGAAATATGGAAGTACTACTCCGACTGTAGAGGTGTCAATCTGTACTCTTCCAAGACAGATAGCGTACACCACACCAAAGACCACGGATACCAAAAGCATAGGGATCTTCTTCTTAAATACATAACCGCCGATTAAACCGATAATTGCAATGATAAGAACCGGCATTCCCAATACGGGATCATGATAAACCTCAAATAAACCAACCGTTGCCATCCATACGAGACCAATTCCCGCAACTGCACCAAGCATAGCTGCTCTGGGAATAATTCTTCTGATATACGGTCCGACAAATCCTCCGATTAACTCAATAAATCCTCCCAGGAAACAGGCTGCAACTGCTGCTGTCCAACATTCTTCCGGTGACAGCCCGGCATAATGAAGCGGATAAATAACTCCATACAGATAGACGAACATCGCCGGAGTGGATACACCGGAAGGTAGTGCGGTGACATCTGTTCTTCCTGTTCTCTTTGCCAGTTTTCTGCCCATATAGGCATAGATAAAACCGCTGGCCATAAGTCCGATGGACAATCCCGGAACCACTCTGCCATAGATGATATCATCTGTCCATCCAATACCCTGTAATGCGTAAATTATAATAATGTAATTGACCAGGTTTCCCACGAAAGAATAAACTACGCCGCCTACATCTTCTGCCTTAAATAAGCGCATTGCTTTTGTATTCATTTTTCTTTCCTCTCTCTTTTGTCCTTTTTTCTTTTTTCAAAGTTCAATACAACTCATCCATTTATTCTAAAACTGAATACCCATTTCTTTAAGTTCTGCTCTTACTTCCTCATACATTGCCAGCCATTCCGGAAGCGGGGTAATTGTCTCCATATCATATGCTTCATTAAATGGCTTTCCGCAGTTTCCGTCTTCCATACGGAATACATGCTCATATTTATCCAGCAGTTTTAATACAATTTCATTTGCCTCTTCACGCGTCATCTTTTGTTTTGCAACCGCTTTGCCCACTTCACCCATAAGGCGCACTTCCAGCCCGGTTCCGTTTGGTTTATTTCCATTTGCAGATCCCAGTCCTTCCAGATGCCCGCCGCTGACGGTAACCACGATTGTATTTGCGGCTACTTCATACAACAGTTCTTTTGTCATAGCGCCGCTGCTTGGCCAAAGATCGCATACTATAATTGCCGGAGCATTCTTGGCAAATGTCTGGCAGAGTACAGACTGGAGCCACAGACAGCCTCTTGCTGTGGTTGCCACATCCTGGATATGGATCGGATGACAGAGATGATAATCCGCCATACAGACCAGATTCGCTGCCATTATGGATGCCAGCATGACAATCGTTGCTCCCGGAGCATCCCCTGCAAGACCACCAACCATGGTACATGCCAGGGATGCATTCTTCATTCCATAGTCCAGTGAATTTGCTGCACGTACTAAATTACCGTTATCAATCATTAATTCATTAAACATTGCAACCAGATGGGAATCGCATGGACGAAGACGCTTTTCTCCAACTGCCGCATAATCTCCAACTTCTGTAACAGCACTTTCTGCCGCTAAAAGCCCCATTCCTTCTCTTCCGACTTCCTTAAGGGCTTTGTGAAGATATTCCATTTCGCGGCGCACTGCCACTACTTCCGTTACATCACCGCTGGTTACCGCATAACCATCTACATCTACTAATGATCCGCAAGTCAAAAGATCAATGACCGGCTCCTTTGCAGCACTTAAAATAATGGGATAATATAAGGATTCCGGTGTCGGACATCCCGGGTTTCCTGCCCATACAACCGGTAAGGATTCATCTTCTATTTTTCGGGCTTTCAAAGTTACCGCATCTTTGCCTTCCCCCATTACCAGCTCGGTCTTCATATTTCTCAGACCTTCTTCAATCTCTTCTTTTTCAAAATGAATGATCCGCTTTGTACTCATATTGTAAATACCAAGATCTACGATCAGTTTTTTTGCTGCTTCGAACATATCATCCAACAGTTTTTCATCATTTGGAATAATGACTTGTTTATCCCAGCTAAAGTCATAATCCTCAACCAAATCCCTCACTCCGTCGATGATGTAGTCCAGATCCCAATCATCTTTTTCCACTGCAGGACCTGTTTTTCCTCTTGCACAAATTTCTAAAAATTTCTTCGTATCCATGTTTTTCCTCCTTCGTTTGTGTAATCATTATAGCAGAAAGCTCCTTCAACTTGCAACAGAATAATCTCTGTGTTAGACTGTTACAAAAGAATCGTATTACTGTTCACAGGCGCCGGTAAACGGTAATTCCGCCTATGAAAAAACAAATATAATTCAGGAAAGGTTTCTAATTATGACATCAAAACAAACCTTATGCGAGGCTGCTTCCGGCAGGATCCCGGCTGATACAGTCTTTAAAAACGGAAAAATTATTAATGTAATTACTCAGGAGATTTATGCTGCAGATGTGGCTGTTTACCAGGGCATGATTGTGGGCATTGGCTCTTATCACGGAAGCAGTGAAATCGACTGCAGTGGAAAGTATCTCTGTCCGGGGTTAATGGATGCCCATCTGCATATCGAAAGCTCCATGGTAACCCCCTGCGAAATGACAAAATCTGTTTTGCCGGATGGAACTACAACGCTTATTGCAGATCCCCATGAAATGGTAAACGTATGTGGAAGCAAAGCTATTGACTATCTGCTGAAAGCCGCCGCAAAGCTGCCGGTAAATTTATTCGTTATGCTTCCCTCTTCGGTACCTGCAACACCATTTGAGACAAATGGTGCCAAATTTGAAGCCGAAGATATTCATACTTATATCCATCATCCCCGTGTGTTAGGGCTGGGCGAAGTTATGTGCTTTCCCCAGGTACTATCAGGGGATGCCTCCATCTTTGAAAAATTAGAGCTGGCTAAAGAAAAAACAGCAGATGGACATGCGCCGGGACTTTCCGGGCAGGAAATTCAGACCTATGCATGTGCCGGAATCGCGACAGATCATGAATGCGTACATTTTGAAGAAGCTCTGGCAAAATGCCGGGCGGGCATGAAAATTCTGGTACGGGAAGGCAGTGCTGCCAAAAATATAGACGGCATCATCCCCGGATTGGTACAAAGCCAGCTGCCATTGGATCAATTTCTCCTGTGCACCGATGATAAGCATCTGGAGGATATCTGGAAAGAAGGCCATATCAGCCACTGTGTACGCCGAAGCATTGCCCTTGGCCTGAAACCTGCTGCTGCCATTGCCATGGCAAGCATACATACGGCCAGAACCTACGGTCTTACCGGTTACGGAGCCATAGCTCCAGGATACCATGCAGACCTGCTGATTCTGGATGACCTGGAAAATTTTGCGGTATCCTCCGTATATAAAGACGGGCGCCTGGTGACCCCTCAGTGGATGGAGCAGTTAGAAGACATTCCCATTCCCGCAGACCTGCTGCATACCGTACATTTCCAGGAAATTACTACCTCACAGTTAGCACTGCCCTATAAAGAAGACATGCATGTTATTGAAATGGTTCCACACCAGATCCTTACTAAAAATGTAATCGCCCAGGTTCCAGCCAAAGACGGACTCTTCTGTCCGGGAGACGGCTATACGAAGCTATGCGTTGTAGAAAGGCACAGGGGAACCGGAAATATCGCCATTGCCCCCTTAAAAGGTTTTGGAATTAGAGATGGGGCAATTGCCACTACCGTAGCTCATGACAGTCATAATATTATAGCCGCCGGAGACAATGACCAGGATCTTGCCGCCGCCATAAACCATTTAAAACAGATTCAGGGGGGATATGTAATCGCTTCAAAGGGCAAGGTCCTGGCATCTCTGCCCCTTCCTTTATTTGGTCTTATGAGCACCGCTTCCGGAAAAGTTACCAGTGAAATCACTTCCAAAATGTTAAAACTGGCACATGAAATGGGTATCCCCGAATATTTTGACCCATTTATAACACTGTCCTTTATGGCACTTCCGGTAATTCCGGAAATCCGCCTTACAGACCTGGGACTCTTTGACAGTACGGCACAGAAGTTCATAAATTAAAATCGAATAAAAAAAACCATCGATTTGTTGCTAAAAACAACTGAAAAAAATGCAGATATTCCAATCGTTCCATACGGGCATTTGATTATACCGTTATGGACAGATCGGAATATCTGCACATTAGTTCCAAAGACTACTGGAATACCTTCTATTTTTTTATCACAATCCTTTTTACTTTACTGTACTTTCCATAGATTTTCTTACCGCAGGAATCCTTTTTATAAGCCCGGACTTTTACGTAATAGGTTCTGCCCTTTTTCAGCTTACTGATTTTCTTGCTCGTTTTCGTCGTGTTTAATGATTTTCTGCTCTTTTTGAAAGATGCGTTTTCTGCATAACAGATCTGATATCCGCCTGCTCCCTTCACATCCTTTATTTTTACAGCCAGCTGCCTTTTCTTTGAATTGGACAGTTTAATGGAACTTACCCTGGCAGTGCTTACCTTTGACCAATGTGCATACAGTGTCTGCTTCTTTTGAAGTGATACTAGGGAACCTGAAGTTATTTTCTTTCCTCCTGTTTTCGCTGTATACCACCCTTTAAATGCATATTTGGATCTCTTTGGGGTTGGCAGACTGCCGTAACGGTTCCCATTTTTTACCCTAAAGGACGATATGTCTGTCTTGCCTCCGTTACCATTCAGGATAACCTGAAATTCCGAAATCTTTTTTGTGGTAACTGACAAAACCTGACTTAATGGACTCGCTTTATAAATTTCATTTTCTTTCGACCTAGCATGAACCCGATAATTTGTATTGGGCTTCAGGCCTGAGAATACACCGCCGTTCTGCCACCTTTTTCCTCCATCGATGGAGTATTCCAGACCATTCACCGTTCTTATGGTAACCACAGTCTCCGTTATTCCTATAGATACGGGCGCCGCAGGCGCCACGGCACTACGTTTGTCAGTTCTCACATCCAATGCCTGGCTTACCGGACTTTCCATTTTGTTTGCTGTCCTGCATACCCTGGTTATAACCCGGTAGATACGATTTGGTACAAGTCCGCTGAACGTACTGCCCTGCTTCCAGTTCTTGCCTTCGTTAATGGAATACTCCTGACCGCTCATTTCCTTTATTGTTATAAAGTCACTTCCTGCAGATTTTAGCTGCGGTACATCCGGCGCTTCTGCCGAAGACTGCAGCGTAAGAACCGGTAAAGGTTCGCTGACAGCACTTTCCATCACTGTATCGGTCTCCGCCTGCTTTGTAAAAATATAGTACCATGCCTGATCTTCCAATCGTTCAAATATTCCGCTGCTCTGCCAAATGAGTGCATCCCCATTTATGCTGCTTTCTGTTGTAATCGCATAGACCTGCCCCGGTACTGTATTTACTATAATGCTGTGATCCAATCGCTGGGCTGCTTCCGGTGCCGCTGGCGCTTGGGGCGCACTATCTTTCGTTCGCAAGGACAATACTTCACTGGTATTTCCTGCCGCAGTTATCCCGGTTTCTGCTATGCGTGTGGCAATCTCATACTCAGTTCCAGGTTCCAGTCTTTCGAATAATCCGCTGTCCTGCCATTGGGCGAACTCCGTTTCCCCCGAAACTTTTATACTGTATTCCTGGCCTGGCTGGGTTTCCACTTCCACAGATATATCTGTACGTTTTATCACTACAGGCGCAGAAACTGCATCTGGCGCCACTTTCCTGGTCTCTGCCACTAGCCCTTCGCTCACTTTTCCGGGCATTTCCGTCTCTGTTCCCGATTTCCTTGCAAAGATCAGATATTCCGTCTTCGGCTGTAACCCTGTAAAAATTCCAGATTCCTGCCAGTTTGCACCATCATTTATGAAATCCTCCGGGTTATTTGCAGCAGCATTCAGAGCATCATCTCCTGCACTTGATAACACATCTATGACCTCTTCCCCACTTACTTGGCCTATTAATATATATTCTTGCCCCGGTCTTGCCTGTACTGTTATACTATTATCCGTTGCATATAATAACTGCGGTTTTTCCACAGCAGCCGGCGGCTCCGCCTTTGTTCTTGCCTGTGCCGGATTACCTGCACTGCTTGCCATGGCAGTATCCGTTTCACAGATTCTGGCTATGATATCATATTCCGTTTCCGGGTTCAGTCCTTCAAAAATGCCTTCTGCCTGCCATTCCCCGTAATTATCTTCCGCTGACAGCTTAATGGCATATTCCTGCCCCGGCACTGTCTGAACCGTAATTTTCCTGTCCAGCCTTTCCAGGACAGCCGGTGCGTCCGGTGCCTGAGGCGGCGCATTCTTGGTTCGCACATGCAGAGGAACGGACGGTTTGCTGGCAGCGGTATCCTCTGTTTCAGCAAATCTCGTAATTACCTGATAATCTGTACCAGGGAGTAATCCTTCAAACAGTCCGCTAAATCCGCCTTCTGTCTGTTCAGCCATCTTCCAGTTTCCTCCATTGTCAATGGAATACTCCTGCCCATACACAACTTTCACCACAATACTATAATCCGTCACTGCATCCGGTAACTCAGCGATTTCAGCCTGTGCAGGTGGATTTTGTGCGCTTTTTTTCGTTTCAGCCACAACATAGTAAGCATTTCCAATGTGATTTACCGGCGCCTGAAGGCCATCTTCCATATCAGAAATCTCGGTCAGGAGATGATCCTCCGTAACCCTTACCGCAAATAGCCTGGTTCTGTCCTCCTCATATTCCAGAGGCTTTGGAAAATGCAGCACGACATTTTCATCACTGGATAAAGAAATTTCATTTCCATCTGCGGTAGTACTGATTGCATAAACAGTAAATAATCTGCCTCCGATCCTGCTCAGGCTCTCACGGATCTCATCATAGATTCCTTCTTCCATTTCACAGACCCGTGCGCTGAAATTCACACCTTTTGGCAGATAACTGCGGCTGTCAGTCAATGTCACCCCGTTATCCGTTAATACCGTATCCGGGACAGTAAACCGATACTTGTAGCAGATGCTGCCGGACTGGCCTTTTCCCACAACCGTTACAATTTTATCCTCGAAAGCCGATCTGGGAATTGCATCCTCCCCATTATAAATCTGATCGTCTATCTGTATTTCAACTTCACCCTGATCTTCCAAAACCGGATGTAACCTTATAAATGCAGAAGCAGGCGGCAAGGTAATCTGAACTTCCTGTGAATCCGACACTTCTGCGCTGATTCCGCTTTCGATTTCCTGCATTCGGGAATCCAGGCTGTCAACCGTAACCGACTTTACCCTGGCGGTAACTGCATTATCTACTGTAAATGCTTTGATCATAACATTTCCGGAATACACATTGTTACTTTTATATGGATTTTCGGCTAAATCCGTCCAGCCATTTCCCTGATTCCAGAAACTTTGCCCTTTCTCTACCTTAGCATTCGTAAAAGCTTCACCTCCGAACACAGGTGACGTAGATGCAAGTTCCAGAGGTACGTAGCTTCCCTTATCTCCGGTGATTAACTGTACCACGGAAAACTGGTCGCCCGTCTGCAGAAGAAGAGGTTTCTCTAATTCTAAGGTATGGTATCCTCCATAGGAAACGGTTTCTGTCTGTTCTGCCACAAGCATTCCACTCTGTGGATTATCCCCCTCAGGATTTTTATAAACCTGAATCCGAACCTCTGATCCTGGCTCTGTGGTAACTGCGGAAACAGCCTTTAATGTTTCATATGCCCCCGCTGTAAATACGTTTGCAACCATCACCTTACTTTGAGGATATCTCAATATACCATAAACGCTTTTCATTCCTAAAAAATCATACTGATAATTGTGATCATACCGGTAATTTCCCTCATTATCCGGCAGATCCAGATAAAAACTGGTGAATTCACAGACAGACTGGTCATAATAAGACAAATAAAAACAGCCTTCATTTCCCCAGTTTTTGCCCCAGCTATTTTTCACGATCCACGCTCCGTTTCCCGGGGGACGGCGGTTCGGCAGAAAATTGTCTGCTGAATAGTCATCATCCCACCCTACTATGGATACCTCATGATTGGCTGTTAAATACTGATCTGTATACTGAGCATAAGTTTTATTGTTAATGTAAGTGCCATTGACCGAAGTCTGATCCGGTCTGCTCTGATCTGCATAATACGATACATCCACTGCCCCGTTATTCATCAGAGCCTTTTTTATTGTATTAACTGCATCCCGGTCCAGCCTATATCCGCTCTTTGCAGCATAGTTATCAAAAACAGCCGTTCCGGGAAGAAAATCTGCATTTTGCAGATGTCCAGCGGAATCGTAAAGTTTTTCCTTATCCACCGACCAGACCTGTGATTTTCCTGTCAGGTAGGGCACTTGCGATTCCAACTCCACGCCTGCCCAGGAAGACAAAAGTCCGGTAGCTATCTGACGGTTTCCTCCTACGTCAAAAGGCTGTCCCTTTGAGGAAATAATTCCTTCCCCTTCCTGCTGCTGATAGGAAAACCAGGTCAGATGTCTTTCTGAATAGTCCGGGATTTCTGCATTTGTATTTCTACTCTCACTTGCCTGTACCATAACAGAACTTTCCATAGCAGAAAGTGTCCCAAATGCCCAGCAGCTGCCCCAGGGGCTCTGGTTCTTGACAGGGGAAGCCAACGCCTGCTGCCGCAGATCAAACTGCTGTGGCAAAACAGATCTGGTCCTGCGTCTGCTTCTCCCCTCATAATTATAAAACTGCTGGTCAATTCCGCTTGGGATATGCCCCATATCAGAAATTTCCGGTTTCTGGTCACTGCCCAGTCTTTCCGGCGTCTCATTCTCAGCAAACGCTGTCAGTGAAACAGCCGATAAGAAAAATAGGGAGAGTGCTGCCGTCTGTGTAAATTTACCGATATACTGTAATAATTTTTTCTCTTTCAAAAAATCCCCCCTTACAAAAAATCTGCCTTTTCAAACGCAATATCCAACATCCCAACAGCCTCTTCAATCTGGGCTATGTTCTTTGGCCCATAGAGCGGCACACAAAAAGTGTCCTGCTGTGTAAAAAAGCCCAATACAACCTGGGAAACAGTAGCGCTGTATTTTCTGGTAAGTAATTTTACCCGTTCTGCCATCTCCACATTTTCTTTTACAAAATAAGGACTGTCCTTTACTGCTTCTGCACCCTGGGTTATATACTTGTGAAAGAATCCCCCGCAGACACCCATATAAGGCATCAGTACATTATTGGCATTCTCCTTGTGATAAGACAACATTTCCTCATCCACTTTCACCATCGTATCATCCGGCAATGGTTTCATAAAACAAGATCCCAGATTATAAAGTGCCTGATTTGCAGCAAATCCCCGATATCCCATCTTTTTACAATATGCATCCGCCTCTTGCATACGTTTGGCGGACCAGTTAGAACAGCCATAATAACGGATTTTCCCCTCTCTCACAAACTGTTCCATTACCTCTGTCAATTCTTCCACCGACTGATTTGTATCATCCCGGTGATAAAAATAAAGATCTATGTAATCTGTCTGTAAAGCTCTTAATGAAGCTTCCAGATCATGGCGCATTTCCGCTTTGCCCATACGGCTTAGATGTAAGTCAGGCTTTTCCACCGTCATATCCGGATGACCGCCTTTGGTCACAATTACCGTATCATGTCTCTTCTTACTTCTGTGAATCCATTCTCCGATCACTCTTTCACTTCTTCCCGTCTCCGGCTTAACCCAGTCAGAATACACTCTTGCCGTATCGATCATATTTCCGCCCAGATATAAAAACGTATCAAAAAGCCTGTCTGCTTCCTGTCCGTCAAAGTTCAACCCGGCTGTAGCTGTACCCAGCCCCAGGGGCAGCACACTCAGGTCTGTATCGGGTATCATGATATTCTTTTTCATAGAATCCTCCTGCTATACTTTGGTTTTCTTTTTATTATAGTTGGTAAAATCTGTTTACACAACCTGAAATCATATCTTACCGGTATCATTATTTTTCGAAATATAAAAGCAGAAAGCCTTCTGTCCGGCCAGGCGCTTCCTGTTACGGAAACTGCCTGTTTGCCGGTTACAGAAGTCTTTCTGCTTTCCATCCCAGTTTAACGATGTGAATTTTCAAACATACTCTACAGCTCGCGCAGCTTTTCTACTACATTTTCAAAATGCATTCCATGAGAAGCCTTAACCAGTACCGTATCACCCTTCTTAATCAATCCCGGCAGGACTTCTGTCAGGCAATCCAGGTTTTCTGCATAGACCACCTCCTGGCAGCCGCCCGCTTCCTTTGCAGCCTGCGCCATATTCTTACTCATTTCTCCCACACAGATCAGGAGATCAATTTTATGTTCTGCCGCATATGCACCCACTTCTGCGTGGAGCAGTGCCGCATCTTCCCCAAGCTCAAACATATCGCCCAGGATTGCAGCTTTCCTCTGTTGTGCATCTTTTAATACGTCTAAAGATGCTTTCATGGAGGATGGACTGGCATTATAACAGTCATCCACGATAGTGATGGTATCTGTCTCAATAATATGGAATCTGCCGCCAAGAGATTCTAACTTCTCAATCCCTGTTTTAATTTCCTCCATGCTAAGCCCCAGGGTTCTTCCCACCGCTGTGGCTGCCAGTGCATTTAGCACCATATGGTATCCGGGAATTGGCACAACTGCCTGAAAGCTTTCCCCTCCGGCATGGATCTCACACTGGATACCCTTAAGACCTCGTGGAATAATGTGATCTGCATAGACTTCCCTACCGCTTTCAACACCGAAGAATATTGGGGTAATCCCCTTTATTTCATTGATCGTGGCAAGTTTATCATCATCTCCGTTTAAGATAATCTTTCCATCTTCGGCAATATAATCAAAAATCTCAGACTTTGCTTTCAGTATCCCATCTCTGCTTTTTAAAAATTCCAGATGGCACAGTCCAATGTTTGTCAGTACACAGATATCCGGCTTTGCCACTTTACTCAGTCTGTGCATTTCTCCAAAGTCACTGATTCCCATTTCCAGAACTGCAATCTCATGTTCCTCTCTTAACCGGAATACGGTCAGAGGCAGACCCAGCTCATTATTAAAATTACCAAGAGTCTTCAGGACCTTATATTTTTCAGCCAATACAGAAGCTATTATTTCCTTTGTGCTGGTCTTGCCAACACTGCCGGTAATACCAACCACTTTCACAGGCAGCTGCTGTCTGTAATACTCCGCAATATCTTTTACCGCCTGCAGAGTCGAATCTACCAGAATGTAAGGACCTGGCTGATTCTCCGGTTTTACTTCCACCAATGCACCACGGGCTCCTTTTTCAAATACCTGGGGAAGGAATCGATGTCCGTCTGCCCGTTCCCCCTTTACCGCAACAAACAGACAGCCGTCTTCTGCTTTACGGCTGTCTGTTGTAATGCTGGTAACCTCTGTTTCACTCTTGTCTTTATCTCCGTAATATATGCCCTGACATACTTTTGCAATCTGACTTAAAGACATATTTTTCATCTCATTTACCAACCTTCCCATGCATCTAGCCGGCTTACCATACTGCGTAAAGAAGCAGCTGCAATCCGGTTTCTATTTCTTTAATGATACTTCAATCAGCTTTTCACACAGATCCGCAAATGACATCCCGAGAGCACCGGCTTCCTGTGGAAGAAGACTGGTAGGAGTCATTCCCGGCAGGGTGTTTGCTTCCAGACAGTACATGTTATTGCTCTCATCCATCAGGAAATCAACCCTGGCATAATTTTCAAGCCGCAATACATGATATGCCATCACCGCATAATCCTGCATTTTTTTCGTAAGATCTGCAGCAAGTTCCGCCGGACAGGTTTCAATGGTACTGCCTGCCTCATATTTATTTTTGTAATCATAGAAGCCCTGTATCGGGGCAATCTCGATGATGGGATACGCTTCACCATCCACAACACCTATAGAGAATTCCCTGCCCTTTACATAGGTCTCAATGATAATTTCATCTTCATAGTGAAAAGCATTCTTTACCGCCTGCTCATATTCTTCCCGGGTATTTGCAATATAAACGCCTACACTGGAACCGCCGCAGCAGGTCTTAACCACACAGGGAAGGCAAATTCCAATTGTTTCCGGTTGTTTCATTCCCTCTGCCTTTTTCAGCATCACACTTTTGGGTGTGGGGACTCCGTTTTCCAGGAACAATTGTTTTGAAATTCCCTTGTCCATAGCCAGTGCACTGCCCAGATATCCGCTGCCGGTATAAGTAATTCCCAGCAGGTCAAATGCTGCCTGAACTTTCCCATTTTCTCCATTTTCTCCATGAAGCGCCAGAAAGACTACATCCGCTGCTTTACAGAGCTCCAGAACCATCGGCCCGAAAAATTCCTTCTGAGTTTTAACAGCCTCTTCCAGTTTACTGTCAAAACTTCTCATATATGCTGCAGCCGCATTTACATCATATGCTTCCGTAAACGCACAGTCTGCCTGCAGCCCTGTATTTCCAAAAAACACATCCAGTAAAATAGCACGGTGTCCTTTTTCTCTCAAAGCTTCACACACTTTTGTACCAGATACGATAGAGATTTCTCTCTCCGTACTGATTCCACCTGCCAGTACTACAATATTCATATGCTTCCTCCTGATACTCAATTCTTTTCATTCAATCCGCCGTCTTCATCCCGGCATAATTCTAATATGATTCTTCTTACTATGTTCTATTTTCAGAACCATCTCATTTGGGACATCTTTACAGTGCTGCTCTGTACCCTTATTCTGAGACTTTTTCTTCCTTTTCTACTCTTCGCCATCCGGACTGTCTGGATTTTCCGGAGAAGGAATATCCGTCTGAGGTGTATTCTCACTTTGGGGTGCAGTCGTTTCACTTTCCGGTGTGTTCGTTTCGCTTCCAGGTTTGTTTGTCTCTCCGTCCGGTTTATTTGTTTCACTCTGGGACGTATTACTTTCACTCTGTGGTGTATTCGTCTCCGGAGCAACCGGCGTAACCGGAGTATTAGGCGGAGCCGCTGTTGAACCCTGATAGCAGATAATCGGTGTACCTACTTCTATATTGTCATAGATGACAGATACAATATTAATCGGCGTATTAATGCACCCGTGGGATCCGTGGGTCTTATACCAGTCCCCGCCAAACACAGGCTGCCAGTTGGCATCGTGAATTCCCACGCCGTTGTAATATGGCATCCAGTAACTTACCGGAGTCCTGTAGTCCTCTCCCACAAGTGTTGCATCCCGTTCTTTATCCTGAAGCGTAAAAACTCCAATCGGAGAATCATAGTTTTTGGAAGTGTTACCCGTAACCACATCTGTATCTATTACGAGGTTTCCGTTCTTATAATACCACATATGCTGGAAATTGTAATCAATTTCTACATAGGTATCCCCGATATCATTTTCTCCCCTTGCGAAGGCAGTCTGTGCATAAACAGGCTCACGGGAAACCGATTTCCCTTCCTTTAATATATTCATCAATTCCTTTTTTTCTCCATCCCGGTCGATCTGCCATCCGTAGGTAACATTCTGAATGGTGACATGCTCCCCGCGGGATGTTTTAAAAGGCTGGGAACGTCCATAGGTATCATAATCATCTGCCAGACGATCCACATAATCACTGACTTCGCTTTCATTGAAGGTAATATTATTATTCACATCCAGGCTCATCCACTGGTTGATCGTATCGCTGCTGATAACCTCCTGATCACTTCCAAACTCATATGTAACTGTCATATTTGAATACTTATTCAGTACTTCAACTTTCTTTGTCAGACTCTCGTCCGTTGCATAAACTGCAGGTTTCAGATAACAGTCATTCTCAACCAGATCCAGTTTGGCATCACCCTCGTCCACAGCTTTTACCAGCAGTTCAAATACCTTTTCTTTATCCAGTTCATTTCCCGCTACCTCGTTTTCAACGCGGTAACCTGTACCGGCCTGTACAATCTTTGCATCTTCCGGTTTTACTATTTTTGTCTCATCAAAAAATTCCAGTTTTTCCATGCTGCTGCGAAGTGCTTCCTTATCATAAGTCGTTTTGGCAACCATGCTGTAACTCTCCGGATTAAAATAAGCATACAGCCACACCAGAGGATTCTGGCTGTCTTTGAGGGCCTGCACCTGACCGTTTGCAACATAGGCAAAGTTCATACGTGCGCCGCTGATGCTTCCTTCTTTCCCATCCATCCCCACTATGGTGATACTGTAATCCTGCACTTTATTCGCTATCATATTTTCTGCTTCTTCCACTGTCTTGGAGGAGCAGTCAATTCCATTAATAATTGATCCCGGGAAAAAGTGTTTCATAAAATATACACTTACCCCCATATAAATTGCAATCATGACAAGCACATAAATAATCGCGCCTATTAATAACATCTTTCGTGATTTTCTCATATTAATTTTCCTTTGCATGTTCATTTTTGTGGCATACACAATTTATCCGTACCTGTTCAGTATCTTCACAGGTATGAGCAAAAATCCATTTTAAATTCGCATATGGCGATGGAATTTTTGCCTGATGTCCCCATATTTTCTCAAGATCAGCGCAGTAAATGCGCAGACCTGCTGAATAGCTACATTTATTCTACCACGTCTCTGCCATTTGTAAATAAACTTCAGGAAATATTAATATAGAGAACGGGAATTTTTAAAATTTCTGCCGCTGCTGCAAAGAAAAGGCCGCAGCCCGTAATACAGGGGCTGCAGCCGGATAATTCTTATTTACTTTCCAATATTTTGTCAATACTTACCAGTTTTACACTGAGCACGAAAATGTCGGTTGCCACTGCCAGCTCTTCCGGAGTAGGATAAGAAGGTGCAATACGGATATTGCTGTCCTGAGGATCTTTTCCATATGGGAAGGTTGCGCCTGCTCCTGTCATAACAAGTCCGGCATCTTTTGCTTTAGCAACGATTGCCTTAGCACATCCCGGAAGTGCATCAAAGGAAATGAAGTATCCGCCTCTTGGACGAATCCAGGTTCCGATCTCTAAACCGCCCAATTCCGATTCCAGTCCGTTAATTACTGCTTCAAATTTCGGACGCATAATGTCTGCATGTTTTTTCATGTGTTCAACCATACCGTGAATATCTTTGAAGTAACGCACATGTCTTAACTGGTTTAATTTATCATGTCCGATGGTCTGAATTGTCATCTGCCTTCTGATCGCTTCTAAGTTTGCAGGAGATGCTGCAATTGCTGCCACACCGGAACCCGGAAAACTTACTTTTGAAGTGGAACAGAATTTATAAACCATATCCGGATTCCCTGCTTTTTTACATTCCATCAGGATTTCAATCAGGTTATCCTGTTTGTCATCATATAAATGGTGGATGCCGTATGCATTATCCCAGAAAATCCGAAAATCTTTTGCTGCCGGCTGTAAACGTGCAAATCTTCTTACTGTTTCATCTGAATAGGTAATGCCCTGTGGATTAGAGTACTTTGGCACACACCAGATACCCTTGATCGCTTCATCTTCGCTTACCAGCTTTTCTACCATATCCATATCCGGTCCATCCATCGTCATGGGAACGTTGATCATTTCAATCCCGAAATATTCGGTAATTAAGAAATGTCTGTCATATCCCGGTACCGGACATAAGAATTTTACTTTATCTAATTTACACCATGGAGTACTTCCCATAACCCCGTGAGTCATGGAACGGGCAATAGTATCAAACATAATGTTCAGGCTGGAGTTTCCGTGGATAATAATCTGGTTTGCCGGTACTTCTGTCATATCAGCCAGTAATTCCTGTGCTTCCGGAATTCCGTCCAATACGCCATAGTTTCTGCAATCAACTCCCGCTCTGCATTTCAAGTCAGAACTGCTGTTTAAAACATCCATCATCCCCATAGCCAGGTCTAACTGTGCTGCGGAAGGTTTTCCACGGGACATATCTAATTGTAAGCCTTTTTCCTTAATTTCCTGGAAGCGTGCTTCCAACTCTGCTTTTTCCTGTAACAGTTCCTCTTTGCTCATTTCCATATACGTTGCCATAATAGTCCTCCTCGTTTCGGCTTTGTCTTTTTCTGAGATACATTTGTGCGTCCTACAAACATATTCTATCGCTATCTGCTATTTTATTACTACCGTCCACATTCGTCAAGTCTTTTTTTCACTTTTATACCGGGCAATTTGGACGGCATCTTCGATTTCCAGATCTCGTTCTCCTGCCAATGACTCCAAATGGTGTCTGAATTCGTGCAAAATAGTCTTACGGAGTTTCTCTTTCAGCCTTTCTTTCGGCAATGTGCCATAAATCCGCTGAAAAGACCCATAGTATATCACAACGTACCTTCCCAGAAAAGGATTCCTGCAATACTGACCCATGATGCTCAATTCTCTGCCAACGCTCTCCGGGTGGCGCTTCTCTTCTTCCTTTAAGATAACACCTCCGCTTAATTCCCGGAAAAATTCTTCCGGAAGTGTGGCTACTATTTCAGACATCATCTCTTCAAATTCCTCGATGGTTACCATGCAGCTCCTCCTTTGCCAGGCATTATTCAAACAGTTCCTTTATTTTAAGATCATTTTTAATATCTTAAAATAGATCCCTTTATATGGAGGGTACCGAAACGGCAGATCAAGCCATCCCGCTTTTTTTAAAATACTCTTCTTGTGAGAAAAGGTCTCAAAACTATCCTTCCCGTGATATCCTCCCATTCCGCTGTCGCCAACACCTCCAAAAGGCATATGGGAACTTGCCAGATGCATTACCGTATCGTTGATACATCCTCCTCCAAAAGAAGTATGCTGCAGAAAATAATTTTCGCGCTTTCTGCTGCAGGTGAAATAATAAGCCGCCAGGGGTTTTGGCCGCCTGGATACCATCCGTATCGCTTCCTGAAGTGTCCGAAAAGTCAGTACCGGCATCACCGGACCAAAAATTTCCTCCTGCATTACCGGTGACTGCCACGTTATTTCATCCAGGATAGTAGGGGCAATCTGCAGCTTATCCGGATTCCCGGTTCCTCCTGCTATTACTTTTTCCCCTTCTATCAGACCCATTATTCGTCTGTAGTGTTTTTCATTTACGATCCTGGTATAAATCTCCACCCCATCTACCGGCTTTTGATAAAGCTTTTCAATATAGCCTTTCATATAGGCTAGAAGCGGCTCCTTTACCTCTTCCTGGACCAGAAGGTAATCCGGAGCTACACATGTCTGTCCGGAGTTCAGATATTTCCCCCAGACAATCCGTTTTGCAGCAAGTTTTAAATCAGCCGTTTCATCCACAATACAAGGACTTTTTCCGCCAAGTTCCAGACTTACGGGGGTAAGGTTTTTGGATGCTGCCTCCATAACCATTTTCCCCACCTGCACACTGCCCGTAAAGAAAATATAATCAAAGCGCTGGTTCAAAAGCGACTGATTCTCCGCTCTGCCGCCCTCTATCACCGCTACATATTTTTCCGGATAAATCTCACCCAGCATTTTCTTCAATAGTCCGGAAACCTCTGGTGAATAATTAGACGGCTTTAAAACAACACAGTTTCCAGCAGCAATAGCTCCTGCCAGGGGATCCAAAGATAACAATACCGGATAATTCCATGGCGACATCACCAGGGTTGCACCATAGGGTTCCTGGTAAATGCGGCTGGCTGACGGGAAATTCGCAAGCGATGTCTTTACACGCTTCGGTTTCGCCCATGACTCTACATGGGATTGTATATACTTCACTTCATCCAGGACAAGCCCGATCTCTGTTCCATATGCCTCAAATTCCGGCTTATTCAAATCAGCCTTTAATGCCAGGTAAAGTTCTTTTTCATATTTCTTTATTATTTTCCTAAGTTTACCAAGCTGTTCGATCCGAAATGAGATATCCAGCGTATGCCCTTCCCGAAAAAAAGTTCTTTGTTCTCTTATGATGGATTCTATTGAATTCATAGACATTTTCCCCCTTTCAAATAATAATACAGACCACTTGCTTCATTAAGTAGTATTATAACGAAGATTCTTAACAAACGCAAATAAAACTATTGTTTATTATACCCAACTTCGCTATACTATAATATTGAGAGTTAAAGTGTGAAAGAAAACTGCTTTCACATGATCTATTAATGCAGTATCGCATCTGAGCCTGCGATATGCAGAGGTATAATTTGACAAATGAAAGATTGGGAGGTGATCACACATGGAAACATTTGAGTATGTTGTGGAAGCTATTGACGGAGATTATGCGCATTTAAAGAGAACGGATCAGGAATGCGGCGAGTTAAAACTGACAGCCCGTGCACTTCTGCCGCCGGAAATTATGGAAGGCACCCATCTTCGTCAGGAATTCTTTGAATACACAATTATAGATTAGATAAGAGGTAACGTTAATGAATAACAGTAATGAATTTCTTGGTACAAAAAAAGTCAGCCATCTGATGCTCCAGCTGGCGCTGCCTGCAATTACAGCCCAATTGGTTAACATGCTCTATAATATTGTAGACCGGATCTACATCGGGCATATGCCGGATGTAGGCCCCCTGGCACTGACCGGTGTCGGGCTTTGTTTCCCCATAATTATCCTGATCACGGCTTTCAGCAGTCTGATCGGAATGGGCGGAGCTCCCCAGATCTCTATGAAGATGGGGGAAAATGACATGGATGGGGCGGAAAAGACCCTTGGCAACTGCTTTGTGATGCTTATTGGCCTGGCCGTTGTATTAACTGCTTTTTTCTTAATCTTTGGTGAACCTTTGCTTTTCCTTTTTGGTGCCAGTGAAAATACAATATCCTACTCACTGGATTATATGAATATATACGTCCTGGGAACCATATTTGTTATGACTGCACTTGGGTTAAATTCTTTTATCACTGCACAGGGATTTGCAAAAATCAGTATGATGACCACTATTATCGGTGCCATCATTAATATTGTACTGGATCCGATATTTATCTTCGGCTTTGGCATGGGTGTGAAAGGTGCCGCACTTGCAACAATTTTATCCCAGTGTGTATCCGCAATCTGGGTACTTCGTTTTCTCACCGGGAAGAAAACCATTCTTCGTATTAAAAAAGCGGATTTTAAAATTAACAAAAAGATCATTATTCCGGTGCTGGCACTGGGAGCTTCTCCCTTTATTATGAGCAGCACGGAAAGCCTGCTGAATATATGCTTTAACTCTTCCCTTCAACGTTTTGGAGGCGACCTGGCTGTGGGCGCCATGACCATTCTGGGAAGTATCATGCAGTTTGTCCTGCTTCCTTTACAGGGGTTGTCACAGGGAGCCCAGCCAATCATCAGTTATAATTACGGAGCCCGCAAACTGGATCGTGTAAAACACGCTTTTAGACTTTTGTTAATTGCTTCGATCCTATATACATCGGTATTCTGGCTGATTATTATGTTCTTCCCGCACCTGATGCCGTCCTTATTCGCAAGCAGTCAGGAACTGCTGGATATCTCAGCCTGGGCAGCGAGGATCTATGCCGGCGGTGTATTTATGATGGGGGTTCAGATTGCCTGCCAGCAAACCTTTATCGCACTGGGACAGGCCAAAATTTCCCTGTTTTTGGCGCTGCTGCGTAAAATAATTCTGCTGATACCGTTTATTTACATACTGCCGCTGTTTATATCAGACAAAGTTTTTGCTGTATTTCTGGCAGAACCCATTGCCGATATCCTGGCCGCACTTACAACCCTAACGCTGTTTATCCTTAAATTCAAAAAAATTCTCAGGGATCACGCAAAACAAAACCCGGATTCCTGCAATATTGCTTAAATGTGAATTTGAATTGTGCATAGCCAGGTATGCCTGCCATCTGGCGCTCTGCTGCTGAAAAAGAGTGGACTGCAGGATAGAAACGTCCTGCAGCCCACTCTTTCAAAAATTGCTCATTCCAAAGCGTCCTCTTATTTAATCCTGCTCAACCCGGTTAAAGAAGCCTTCCTGGCCAATCTCAGCAGTCCGTACCGTAGAACGGTCTTTAAACTGCAGTTCCGGATTCTTGATACTTACCCTTGTATGCGCCGGAACGGAGGAAGTTAAAAAGGCATTACTACCAATTACAGCACCGGTTCCAATTACCGTCTCCCCACCTAATATTGATGCGCCGGAATATACGGTAACATTGTCTTCCAGGGTAGGGTGACGCTTTTTATTTCTAAGGCTCTGACCGCCTCTGGTCGATAACGCTCCCAGGGTAACTCCCTGATAGATCTTTACATTATCCCCGATGATTGTTGTCTCACCAATTACGACACCTGTTCCATGATCGATGAAAAAATTCTTTCCGATGGTAGCGCCGGGATGAATGTCGATTCCGGTGAGGTTATGGGCATATTCTGTCATCATGCGGGGAATCAGTGGTACTCCCAGAACATGCAGTTCGTGTGCAATCCGGTTGATGGTAACCGCATATACTCCGGGATAAGAGAAGATGATTTCATCCGTATTATATGCCGCCGGATCCCCATCATAAGCCGCCTGGACATCCGTCGCAAGAATATCCCGCAGTTCCGGAAGTTTTTGGAGAAACTGCAGTACAATTTCCTCTGCTCTTGCTTCCGCCACTTCTTCCGTTAATTCACCGGTAATCTGCTCATGCTGCAATGCTTTGGCTACCTGCTTTTTCAGTTTGTACTGAATATTTTCCAGCAGTTCACCCACATGATATTCAATGGAACTTCCTTTTAAATTCTTCAATTCAAAATACCCCGGGAATAAAACAAAGCGGATCATTTCCAATATTTCAATAGTCATATTTCTATTCAAACGGTTCGTACAATCAATATTACAAATAACCGGATGCTTCTGATAACTGACCAGTAACGAATCCACTAAATTTTTCATTTCCTCCGGTGTTGCTTTATACATAGTGTTCCTCCTTAAAGCTGCCTGCTTATTTTTGCTTTCGTAATATAATATTGATTATATATCATAAAGTCACTGATTTACAAGCAAAAGTATGGGTTTGTTGATAAAACCTCCACTATTCAGAAAATCGGATTCTTTCAATCATACTTTGTTTTCTGAAATTTTTCATGATTAAATAAGTCAGCAGCAGCTGAATAATAAGTACCACGGCAATCAGAGCAGCCGTCTGCATAGCAGGATAATGGTAACTGATAATCCCAAACATGCGGTCCTTCTTCGCATTCAGGAAGGTCAGATATCCCAGCAGGTTTCCAATCCCCAGAGAAAGTACCAGTGTCCCGGCAGTGTAAAAGATTCCTTCCATCTGAAGCATCCTTACCATCTGCTTTTCCGAGAGTCCGATAGCCTGCATGACCCCCAGTTCTCTTCTCCTTACATAGATACTGTTGATCATGGTGTTCACCAGATTCATGATGCCTACGCCGCCTAAAACAACCATGAAAACATAACACAGCTGAGAAAGAAGCGCCGTTGTCTTTTTATTCGTACTTACTTCCTCTTCATAGGTCTCCAGTTTAAGAAATTCCTGTCCGTCTGTAATTTCCCGCAGCTGCTTTTCCACATTCTTAACTTCTTTTTTGTCTGCTGCTATGGACCAGTGGTAATCCATATTGTATCCCCCCAGCTCATCTGCGACTGATTTCGGGAGCAGAAAGTTGCAAAACTGATTTAAACTATAGGGCATATCAGCAACCGCCGCAACTTCAAATGACTTCTCAATACTGTTGTCTCCATTTCCCACAATTATGCGGATTGTATCACCTAACTTCCAATCGGGTGCCCAGTGCTGCATATTTTCATCCATAATAATTTTGTCACCCTGGAGCAAATCCTCATAGGTGCAGTTTCCCTCCACAATACTCTTTTCCATTTCGTCTGCATATTCTTCCGGTATTCCAATAATACGCGTATTCCAAAGCTCTTCCCCGTCTTTCAGATCCTTTAGCCGGACTTCTGCTTCACTGGATTTTGTGATCTTTTTCACTCCCGGGATGCCGGCGATTTTCTTTTCCATTTCCCCATTTAACGGATTATTCTGGCAGATTGCAGTCCATTCCCGTTCCGGATGCATTTTATCACCTCTGGAACTGTCAATAGATACCTCGAAATCATCAAACATGGCAGCTCTTGCAATCTCTACCGGATCCGCACAGGATAAAACTGTGGAAAGCACCATATATAAAATACCCGTCAGACTCAGCGTGATGATTGTCATTACTGTTCGTTTCTTATTCCGTGAGAGGTTTGCTCCGGTTAAATGTACAAGCCGCATCTCCGAATGGCCTTTTCTTCCTTTTTTCCGGGTCTTCATGCTGCCGTCATACCGCATGGCCTCTACCGGAGATATCTTAGCGGCAATCTGCATGGGACGAACCATGGAAACTGCAACGGTAAGCAGCGTTACAGCCAATGCCATAATATAAATCCATGCTTTAAATATAGGAACATCATGCTGATCGATCAGCTGCCTGACTGCAATTCCTATGGTATCATCCGGTGAGTAAACCGTCATCAAATACCTGAACCCTACAAACGATAATATACTCCCAATGATCAGTCCGATGGGGATTGCTGCAGCTGCCACCAGCATTCCTTCCCGAAATACAATCTGACGGATCTGACGTTTGGTGGCACCCAGCGCTTTAATTTTACCAAATTCCTGTACTTTATAAATCATGGAAATGTAATAGATGCTGTATATGGTCATGATGCCTGCAAAAATCACCACCAGAAGAATAGCCGCAACTCCTGCGTAAAACGCAGGGTCCACATAATTAGCCAACAGATATTCCGAGTTATCCGCTATATCTGCTTCCACAATTCCCACGTCTGCCGCCAAATCCCGGTAGACATTTTTAATTTGATCTTTTGTCATGGAATCCGCTCCTGAGACCCGGAACAGAACCCTGTATTTCCGTTCCTTCACAGGCTGTACCCGCTCCATAAAGTCTTTGGAAACCAGCGCTGAATAAACTTTCAGTTCCTTTTGCTCTTTCGACGTAGGCAGCAGTCCGGTAATCAGAAAATCTTCTCTCTTCTCATAACCGATACCGCCTGTCTCTATGGGCTGATATGGCAGTTCAATGGTATCACCTACACCTGCTTCTATGCCCATTGCCTCTAAAAGTCCGGAAGAAACTGCTATTTCATTTCCGCCCTTTGGAAAACTTCCTTTTTCCAATTCCATTTTACCAAGTCTCAAAGCCTCGTCATCCATATAACACAGCATTCCGGATCCTTCCGGTATAGAAATCTGTGCCGGGTCCTGCCGCAGACCCATGGTCTCAATCTCAGCCCGGTGGGAAATTTCCTCTGCTGTTTGGAAATCTACATTTCGGTACATACCGTGAAAGGTAGGAAAAACTTTATTGATAGCAGCCATTTGAACATCTATGGTTCCAAAACCCACTGTAGGAATGACAAATATAAGTATGGTAGTGAGAACAATTGCTATACCGGCTAAAATATTTTTTCCCTTATTTTGTTTCAGGTTGGACAGCGCTGTTTTATTTACTGTGTTCATTGGCTCACCACCTTACCGTCCTCGATGACCAGAATCCGGTCTGCCATCTGGGCAATGGTCTCATCATGGGTAATCATCACCAATGTCTGCCCATATTCATTTACACAAGCCTTCAGCAGGGAAATCACTTCCAGCTCCGTTTTGGAATCCAGATTTCCTGTCGGCTCATCCGCCAGTATAATCGCCGGTTTTGCCGCCAGGGCACGGGCTATCGCTACTCTTTGCTGCTGTCCGCCGGACAGTGTGTTGGGAAGAGACTTCAATTTATCTGAGATTCCAATCCGCTCCGCCAAATCCATTACAAAGTTTCTGTCCACCCTTTTCTTATCCAGCCCCATTGGAAGGACAATATTTTCCCATACGTTAAGCGACGGAATCAGGTTATAGTTCTGGAATATAAATCCGATTTTTCTTCTTCTGAAAACAGCCAGCTGCTCATCTTTTAAATCAAATACACTTTTCCCCTCAATCAGAATTTTTCCGCTGTCCGGTCGATCCAACGCTCCCAGCATGTGAAGCAGCGTGCTCTTTCCGGATCCCGAACGCCCCACTATTGCAGTAAATTCACCTCTCTGGATATTCATGGAGGTATGGTCGATAGCTTTTACCAGACTCTCCCCGCTGCCATAATATTTACACAAATCCCTTATTTCCAGTAACATCGTGCTCATTAGAACTCTCCTTTTCTTCTCTGTTATTCTTCCTTC
The DNA here is from genome assembly GCF_001029355.1 of Robinsoniella sp. RHS. Classification (NCBI taxonomy): domain Bacteria; kingdom Bacillati; phylum Bacillota; class Clostridia; order Lachnospirales; family Lachnospiraceae; genus Robinsoniella; species Robinsoniella sp. RHS. The sequence goes on along the minus strand of NZ_JNGB01000028.1, from coordinate 38,152 downwards.
ATCTTACACGCTTATTCTTACAACAGCATTGCGGATAAGATAACAGATTTGTAAGAAAACTCCTGCCCGTTTAATGAACTCTGCCATACTTCTTTGGAAACGTAATCTGAAAAATACAGCCCTTCATTCCTTTTTTTACACGAATACTACCTCCCTGTTCCTCTAGTATCTTTCTAGTCAGATACAGGCCAACCCCTGTTCCTTCTGTTTCCTGAACCGCAGATGATCTCCCACGGTAAAAACGTTTGAATATCCGATGCATCTCTTCTTTTGGAATTCCAACTCCCTGATCTTCTATTTCGATCAAAAAATAACTCACCATGGGCATCACCCGTATTTCAATGGAGGTTCCCTTCCCTGAATATTTTACAGCATTATCCAGCACATTCAGTAAAGCTTCCTGGGTCCATCCGGGATCCTGCAGTACTTCTTCATCATCAAATTCATTGACCGAAATAGAAATATTCTTATCGAAAGCCTTCATAAAAACTCCGTTAACTGCGCCAAGAAGGGTTTTTTTCAGACTTTCCTGCCTTTTCTCAATCCGTATCATGTTTGCTTCCAGTCTGGACAGCTGTATTAATGATTTCGTCAGATTCTCAAGCTTTACCACTTCATGAAATCCCTGTTGTAAAAATAACTGCTGTTCCTCTTTTGTAAAGCTTCCGGTATCTGCAATCTCATAACACATTTTCAATGAAGCCAGCGGCGTTTTTAACTGGTGTGAAATATCGGTAACCAGAGCTTTTGTCTCCGCTTCCTCCCGTTTCATTTTTTCTCTTAATACCAGGTTCTCTTCACTAAGCTGCTGCAGCTTGTCGTCCATTTCAAATAATTTTATTTCTGCCTGCTGAAATTTTCTCCTCTGGTATAAGACCAGAATCCCAATCAAAAACGTCATAAAAATAAAAGCAGAAATTATTACCGGCAAAAAAGAGGAAAGCGCTGGGGAAAATGACCGATAACCAGATTCATAGCCGTATTTTTCCGCCGCTTCCTGTCCTGCTATGGCAGCCTGACCACTGTCTGCCTCTGTTTTACCCTTGAAAATGCTGACATACTCTCCTTGCGTTCTTGGCTCCATAAGAATGCATTGACCAAGCAGCTTCAGTTCTTCCCTGTGTACCGTATCAACCCATCCTATACAAGCCATTACACACCCTGTTATTACAAGAAAGAGCAGTCCTGCAAAAAGGGCTACTCTTTTATTACTTCCTTTGTCCATATATAACCCATGCCTCTTACATTCTGTATTGCATCATTTTCCAGCCTTCTTCTCAGACGGCTGATGTTAACCGGTACTGTATTGTCATCCACAAACTGCCCGTCAATATCCCAGATGGCTTCCGCAATCTGTTCTCTGGAGAAGATCTGCCTGGGATTTTCCAAAAAGAAAATCAGTAACTGCATTTCTTTTTTGCTCAGAAGCAGCAGCTCCTGTCCCTTCCATGCCTTCATCTCCCTTAAGGACACGCGGATATCTGAGCACAGAAGATAGGAGATCTGCTTTACTTCTACCCGCTTCATCAGCGCATGAACCTTAGACACTAATACCATGAGGCTGAAGGGCTTCGTAATATAGTCATCCGCCCCTACATCATAGCCGTTTACAATATCAATTTCCTGGTCCAGCGCCGTTAGAAATATGAGATAGACACTGCTCTTTTCCCTTATTTTATGACAGAAATCAATCCCATTTCCCTCATTCAAGGTTATATCACTGATAATAAGCTGAATTTTATTCTGTTCAAACAGCTCTTCCGCCTGTGACGCTCCGAATGCGGACAGAACACGATATCCTTCCTTTTCCAGCCGCATGGTAATCCCCCGGTTCAGATTTTCATCGTCCTCCAGAAGCAAAATGGTTTTTCTCACCTGATATTCTCCTTATGCCTTATGATAATCTGATTATAGAGCACCCCCAAGGGTATTGTCAACGTCTCCCAGACTACAGCCGTGCTTTTTTCCAAACACCCCGTGCGTAAAATATGACAGCCATAACGGTGGCAATGGACCATCCCACCGGCCAGGAAAGCCATATGCCTGTTGTACCCAGGAACTTTGAAAATATAAATGCCAGGATAACCCGCAATACCAGATCTGAAAAGGTATCGATCATAAAATAAATCATAGCACCGGATCCGCGAAGGACACCATCAATGATCAGCTTAAGCGCCACTACAAAGTAAAAGGGTGCCACAATCCGCAGAAAATCCGTACCAATTCCCAATGCCACTTTACTGCTTTCATTCATAAATAATCCCAGCATGGTGTCGTTGAAGAAAAAGAATGCTGCAAAAAACGGTACCGTTACTATTTCAACCATAACCAGCCCAGCCTTAAATCCGTCTTTCACACGTTCTGCTTTTCCTGCCCCCATATTTTGCGCCGTGAAGCTGGACAATCCGTTAGAAAGGGTTGTGACGGAGGTAATACAGAAGGTGTTTAGCTTGATTGCCGCTGAATAGCCGGCAATAGTCGCAGAACCAAAACTGTTTACCAGGCCCTGCACAAACATGTTTCCTACCGACACAAAACTCTGCTGTAAAATACTGGGAATCGCTACATATGCAATCTTCCCCAGCATTCTCCCTGAAAAAAGCGGCGGACGGTCTGCTGTCTTAATCTCTCGTATTCTTTTCTGCAAAGTTAAAATGGAAAGGACACAGGATATCCCCTGTGCAATGAAGGTAGCCCAGGCCACACCTGCCACACCCATTTTGAAATTAATTACAAAAACCAGGTCCAATATGATATTTCCAATAGAAGAACCGATCAGAAAATACAGAGGTGTCTTAGAATCCCCTAACGCATTGAAAATGCCCGTGCAGATATTGTATAAAAATAAAAACGCCAGACCGCCTATGTAAATGTTCAGATAAAGCGCCGCATCATGGAATATATTATCCGGCGTCTGGATCAAACGCATTAACGGATGGCAGAAAACCAGCCCCAGAACTGTCAGAACCACGCATAATACTGCGCTGGCTATAAAAGTTGTGGTAACCGCCGTCTTCATTTCCTTAAATTTTTTACCGCCGAACAGCTGGGAAATAATCACAGAACATCCTACATTGCTGCCCATTGCTATTGCCATAAATATCATGGTAATGGGATAAGATGCCCCTACTGCTGCCAAAGCGTCTTCCCCTGCAAATTTCCCGGCAATCATACTGTCAGCTATATTATAAATCTGCTGAAACATCACACTGATTAACATGGGTATGGAAAATGCCCAAAGTACATTTCTGGGCTTACCGCTTGTCAAATCTTTAATCAAATCTATCGCCTCCCTGTTTTCTTTACTCTTATGTATTATATTCCTTTTTATTTATATGTAAAGAAAAACAGCAAAAAAACAAAGGTGCCGGAAATTCCAATGCACCTTTGCTTCTGATTAATCGTTTATTTAGTTCTGCTTTTATTCGTTATCTTCTTTATCCTCCCGCTTCATCCATTTCGAAATTGCAGCTTATCAGTAAATAACACCGCAGGCTATCATTTCTCCTGCATTTCCTGACGGCTGCGTTTTAAAATCATCCGGATTTCTGTGAATGACTACGGTTTTTCCCATTACTTCACGTGCATAAAAGCGTTCTGTAAACACCATCATCCAGGCAAATCCGCCATTGCCAAAAAGCGGTGGAAGATCGCCGGCATGGTCAGGATGCTCACAATCCCGCGGGTTATAGTGACCATCAGTGTCTGCAAACGGATCCGTATTAGTTCCCGTACAGGAACCTCCACTATGGATATGGAATCCAAAAATTTGTTCCCCACATGCCCCCTTCTTCGTAGGCAGCCCGTAAATTTCAGCAATTACAACTGTTCCTCCATCCATCTGATAAAAATATACCTGCCCTTTGATGCCCGGATATTTGCTGCTTCCATGAACAACGGCGCAGGCATCCGGCATCCTATTTATCTCTTGCATTATGATACTTGTACTGGACTGATACAATAATACACCTCCTGATATAGCAGCCCCGGTCACCCCACCAGCTCAGAGCAAGTCTTGAAAATGTCTGTGTCCGGCTGGTTCTCCGGTATTTAAACTACCATGCAAAATATATATATGCCTTAATTCCAGTAATTGTACCACTTTTCAAAAATCCCCTAACCATGTTGAAAAAATTAGCTTTGTACCGGCAGCCGGAATCCCGGAAGTATAGGGCGTAGATCAGATAATATCCACATGGCACATTTTCATTGCACCTAATGCCTGTTCATGGCTTTTCGGGGTTACACCGGCGCAGCATCCTGCATCTACAATAATATTTGCCTCCGGAAGAAACGTCTTGGCAAGCATTGCATTGGAGATTACACAGATATCCGTACACAAGCCTACAAATTCCATTTCTGTCACGTCTTTATATGCCCCATGGGCTAAATCCATTGCAAATCTGTCAGAACCAAATGACGATTTTTCATATTTTTTATATTGTGTAAAATCTACTGCTGATTTCACCTCATCGCAGATATCCCATCCTTTCGTACCTTTTATGCAATGAGCCACGGGGAGTTTTCTTCCCTCCTGCGTATCTGCATAATTATCATCATGGGTATCCATGGTAAATACCATCTCTCTGCCTGCTGCCTCATAGGCTTTCATTTTATCCACTACCTTTGCTACTATGTCCTGCGCCTCTTTGGTACCAAGAGCGCCGTCGATAAAATCATTCTGCATATCCACCACTACCAACATCCTGCTCATGTTCGAACCTCCTCTACCTTGTATTTTTGTATAATTAATCTTAACATCATATAAAAAAACTATCAACCTGATCATTTTGTGTAATTGCACTTTTCCACAAAAGTGATACACTATAGTTAGGAAAAATCAATAGCAACTTCTCATGTAAACTGTACATAATAACCTTAAGTACCAGAGCGTGTTTTAACCGGACGCATCATCTGTCTGTCCGGAAAATGAATAGAAAGGACGTAAGACTATGAAATTTGATCTGCACTGCCACACCAGCCATGGCTCTCTGGATGGTAAAGTCAGCATAGAAAACTATATTCAATTATTACAAAGACACGGATTTGACGGCATGTTAATCACTGACCACAACTCCTATAATGGCTACCGTGCCTACAAAAAACTCCATGAATCCACTCATAAATATGATGACTTCATCGTATTAAAAGGTGTGGAATACGATACCCTGGATGCCGGACACTTTCTGGTTATAATGCCGGATAGAATTAAACTCCCAATCCTGGAAATCCGTGGAATGCCGCTCTCTCTGCTAATGAGAATTGTACATGTGTTTGGCGGAATCCTGGGACCAGCCCACCCTTATGGTGCAAAATTCTTAAGTGCCATGCATTCTAAAAAGTTAAAAAGACACCCTGAACTTATCTACGATTTTGATTTTATAGAAACAGACAATACCTGTAACCCGCATCAGGGAAATATGCTTGCACGGGATCTGGCAAAGAGATACCACAAACCAGCCATTGCTGGATCAGATGCTCATAAAGTCAAATATATCGGCACAGCTTATACTGACATTGATTATACGATAAAGGGAAATAACGATTTTATTAATGCCGTGCGTTTAAAAAAGATAGCAGGCTGCCGTTGCAGGGACGAAGTGTACTCAGAACCTAAGGTCGTTACCAAAATACTTCCTGTCAGTCTGGCCTGGAAAGTTTATAACTATGGACTTGGGTTTCTGAAGGCATATTCCAGAAAGGTAAACCTGAAAAACTTAAAGGAACTTTGGGAAAAATTCAAGCATGAAGCTCTTCCCGAAAGCAAAGCTGATCTGTACCGGAACGGACATCCCCACCATGCTTCCAAATAAAACAAAGACCGCTGCATCCCTTTGCAGCGGTCCTTACTTTCCTCAGGCTTCCGTATATGGTGCCAGAGACAGTCTGATAAAATAACCTTTGTCATGTTTGCACACCGGGCACATGGGAGGAACACTTTCCCCTTCATATACATACCCGCAGTTCAGGCACATCCATCCGGTTTTTACATCGGAAACAAAAAGTTTGTTTTCTTCCAGTAACTTCGCAAATTTTCCAAAACGGTCTCCATGTATTTTTTCAATCCCTGCAATCCCGTCAAAAGAGGCTGCTACTTTCAGGAAGCCTTCTTCTCTTGCTTTTTCCGCAAATGCTTTATAGATCGGATCATGTTCCTCGTATTCATTATGCTGTGCTGCATATAACAGCTGAACCACATCATCATACAAGTCCACCGGGTAACCCCCATCGATTTCAATGGTTTCTCCTGCCAGTTCCTTTAAATGACCATAAAATATCTCCGCATGTTCTTTTTCCTGATTCGCCGTAAAAGTAAAAATTGCTTCTATGACCTGCAGGTTCTGCTTCTTTGCTTCCGATGCGGCAAATGTATACCGGTTACGCGCCTGACTCTCCCCAGCAAATGCACGCATAAGATTCTCTTTTGTTTCACTTGTTTTGAAATCCACTGCCATAATCACTACTCCAATCTTATCAATCATTCCATAACCTGTCTTTAGACCCAGGTTATGTTTTTAGTATGCTCTTACGGCAGAGTTTTATTCCAGTAACTGTAAATTTATCTGTTTGATTAAAATTTATTTTTCACCAGCAGCTTTACTTGTACTACCGTCAAAATAAAACAGTAAATACAAAAAACTGCCAGTGTCTGGATCACCATGGAGACAGAATAATAGTCTTCATTGACAAATCTCTTCACAAATTCTGCTACTGGGGGGAATATCCACATAAAATACCGGGTAACCGGATACTCCTCCATAATGCCCATTTTCACAAGACCTATCAGCATATATAAAAAAGTAATCAGAGCTGCAACCTTTCTATTATGCATAATTCTGGTATGGAGGAAAGCACCCGTAATACCTCCCGTATATGCTGCAAAAATATGTAAGACCAGTGCAGTCAATATATCCGTTACCGTCATCGTTCTGTTAAAAAATGCAAAATGATTCACAGCATTTTGAAAAACCGGAAAGAGTACCGCAAAAAGACTGACCAAAATCCCAATACCTGCAAGGCAGCACAGATTGGTCAGATAATACCTGGTCTCACTTTGTACCTTCAAAATTAGTATCTGCTCCTGAACAGGGCTTATCAATTCATTAAATGTCCATCCGATCCAGGTCATAATCCATATCACAAATACCATGGACATGGTATATCCCTCCAGCACACCCAAAGGTGAAAATGTATAAGCAAAACCCATATACATAGCCAGAACAAGCAGAGGCAGAATATACTTATTTGATTTTTTATAAGATTCAAATATATAGCGAAATAACACTCTATTCTTGTACATTCTGCATCTCCCTTAACTGAAATCCTGCGCTTAACATAAGCCGGATAATCTGATTACTGTTTTCAGCGGATGATCTGATTTTAATATGAAAACTGTTCATTTCCACCATATCAGCCGCATCTTTCACCTCTTTTGGCAGTGTTCCGCCACCAGACTCCTCTTCCCGTTCAAATATCAGGACATCATATTCCTGTAAAAAAGTGTCTTCTAATACCGCCTGTTTTAAGTGTCTGTCCTTTATTTCATAAACAAGATCTGCAAGCCGGTTAATTAATTTCTTCTCATGACAGGACATAACCACAGATCCTCCGTCATTTACATACTTCTGAATCATTGCCATAAATATGTTCTGCGATTCCACATCCTGCCCAGACAACGGTTCATCCATCAGCAGGATATCGGCTTTCGTAAGTAGTGCCTGAATCACTGCTGTCTTCTGAAGCGTCCCTTTCGACAGATACTTCATGGGCTTATCCGCCATGGAATCCATAAAAAACTGCCGGAACAGAAAACTGCCTCTCTCCTTTGCTTCTTCCTTCGTCAGACCATCCAGCATCCCCATACTCACCACGTACTCTCTTGCCGTAAAGTCTGACTTTGGAAAACGCTCAGGAATATATGTAATTTTCCATTTCTTATGATGGATAATTTTCCCCTCTGACACCGTTGTCAAATGTGCAATCATTCTGAGTAATGTGCTTTTTCCACAGCCGTTATGTCCTACTAAAGCGATCGTCTTCCCCTTTTCTATTGAAAAGTTAATATCCTCTAATATCTGGTCTTTTCCAAAGTGCTTTGAAACACCGACTACATCAATTAAATTTTCCGCCATTAAATTCCCCTCTCTCTTCTCCCCTGTTAACGGCACTGGAAATAAAAACTTAGGGGAAACCTACACGCTCTGGAGCCTTTTTTCGGATTACCTGCCTTTATGCTTTTCTTTTTTCTTCTGTTGATGAATCAAAAACTGGCGCCTTTTTTCTTCTTCTCTTTGTTCCCTGCTCATGACGCTTCGTTCCTGCTTCCGCAACTCATGCTGCTGCTTCAATGCCTGCTGTGCCTTGGTTCCAATCCCCTTTTCCTCTACTGCTTTTTTCGCCTTTTTTTGGATACGTTTGAAGTTAATCCTGCGCTCTTCATGCTCATCTGACTCAACCGGAGGGCTGAATTTCAACCGCTTCCAATTTTCCAGATACCATTTGTTTACCTCGTAGTCCTTCGGCTCCGTACCAAATGTAACTTTGGCAGCTTCATATCCATGCTCTGTGGACCGTTCAAAAACACCAATCCAAAAGGGCGGATCGAAAATAATAGTGAGACTGGTCTTTACTTTGTTCATTTAAATTTCCTCCTTTAATTTAGCTGAACAAAGAACGGACAACCAAAGGAGGCAGGTTACTGACAGAATTCTTTATTCTGCGCCCGGACTACCAACCGGACTGTGTTTTTATCTTTGTACTTTAAATACTAGCATTTTTCAAAAATTTGTCAAGTTTGGCAACTATTTTTTTACTTCAAAAAGCCATCCGAAATTCTCCCCTTCCTTGTAATTCCCCTTCATATCTCTTATAATGGTAAAAATAGGTTCCAGTAATTTTTATGGACCGTAACAGGTGGTGATAATTATGAATAAACGTAAGAAGAACGACGTTTCTCTCCATGCAGAGCCAGTACCCAAAAGCGGCGGCTGCATGGAGTAGATATGCCGCTTTTCTGGCTTTGCTTCTGAATTTCAGTTTAAATTAAAGGAGAAAGCCATATGAATTATGAAAATGCGAATACAATTCTTCCGGAACATCTGGTAGAAGAACTGCAAAAATATATCCAGGGAGAATATCTCTATATTCCGGTAAAAAAAGAACAGCGGAAACAATGGGGCGAACGATCCGGTTACCGGCAAGAAATTGCGCAGCGAAATCTGGACATCTCAAAAAAATATGCTGCCGGGTTATCACTTTGGGAACTGGCAGATGAGTATCATTTGTCGGTTTATACAATTCGAAAAATAATCTATAAGAAATAATTTATAGACACACTTGACATTTCTGTTCTATCGCGGTAGAATCATAATATAGAATTCTATTAGAATAGAACATTTTAACTTGCTGACCATCAGCACAGTATAAAAGGAGTGCATGCACATGGATATGAAATTATTTGATTCTGAACTACGGGTCATGGAAATTCTCTGGAAAGACGGGGATACCACAGCAAAAGAAATTGCTAAAATCTTAAAAGAACAGGTGGAATGGAGTAAGACAACCACCTATACCGTGATAAAAAAATGTATCGATAAAGGGGCAATTGAACGAAGAGATCCGAATTTTGTCTGTCACCCGCTGGTAACACAGGAAACCGCCCAGGAGACAGAAACGAACGAACTGATTAATAAAATGTTCGATGGTTCTGCTGACCGCCTTGTAGCATCCATACTTGGCAGAAAAGATTTATCCAAACCAGAAATTGAACGTCTTAAAGAGCTTGTACAGGATCTGGAATAGGAGGCAGTTATGACATTATGGGAGATGAGTTTTTATGCAGCCGTTTTAATTATAGCAATCATTGCCATTCGTGCTATAGCTGTGAATAAGCTGCCGAAAAAGACCTTTTTAGTATTATGGGGAGTTGTTGTCATCCGACTTTTGATTCCGTTTGCCGTTTCTTCCCAACTCAGTGTTTACAATTTAGCCAATCACCTGCAGCAGATGACAGAACATATTCCGGCATCCGGAGATAAAGTAGATTCTGCTTCTTCAGATTTAGAAACGACAGAAATTTCATCCAATGCTGACTATACGTTTCGTACCTTAAGTGAAACAATTGTGAACAATACAGCAGATGCTGCGGAAGCTGCCGCAATGGAATATACCGCCGTCAATTCCATGGGTAATGAAGAGATGGAAGTATTTGACCATACTGTTAATGCTGCCAGTTCCTCTTTAGAAGAGAAGGCAGTGCAGAGTTCTGTCGAACAGGAAACCCCGATGTCCGTTGATAAACAGCCCTTACTGTTTATCCTGTGGCTTGCAGGGGCCTTGATCAGTGCATTGATTTTTATGGTTCCCCATATACGCTGCCGCCTGGAATACCGCACAGCTGTACCTGTTGGCAAAGAGTATCCGGATTTTATGATTAAAAACGGTTTTATCCGCCGAAAAGTACGGATAAAGCAGTACGACCAGATTAAAACCCCTTTTACATACGGAATTTTGAAGCCTGTTATTCTCCTTCCCAAAAACATGGTGAAGCCCGATGACGCGCAGCTGCGATACGTATTAAGCCATGAATATATCCATATCCGTCACTTTGACTCACTGTTAAAATACCTCTTTGCATTTGCTGCCTGCATTCACTGGTTCAACCCATTTGTATGGATCATGTATCTTCTGGCAAATCGCGATATTGAACTTTCCTGCGATGAGTCTGTGGTCCGCAGCTTTGGGGAAGGTTTGAAATCTGATTATGCGCGTACGCTGATCAGCCTGGAAGAATCAAAAAGCCGATTGAACCCTCTATGCAGCCACTTTTGTAAAAATGCAGTTGAAGAAAGGATAAAAGCAATTATGAAAATAAAGAAAACCTCTTTGGCAGGTTCTGCCATAGCCCTGGTATTAACCGCCAGTATTGCCATAACATTTACAACCTCCGCCGCTGAGGCGCCCACAGAAACTGCTCTGGCTTCGGAAGCTTCTTCCAGAAATTTTGGAACAAATTCCGCAGCTGAACGGGGACTGGCTGAAAGTTCATCTGAAAGTGCAGCTGAAAACCCGGCTGAGAGTTCAGCGACAGAAAAAATTGATTTTACGAACATGAGTGAGGCTGATATTGAAAAATTAGTATCAAAGATCACAGCTGAATATGATGCTGTGAAAAAAGAAGTTGCTTCCAATTATACTGACCTGGAAAACCAACTGACTGGGAAATTAGAAAAACTCAAGAAATTAGCCGATGAGAAGACAGATTATCTGGATCCCACATTTTTAGAACAATGGTATACTCTTACAGATGAGGTGTATAGCAGCTACAATAAATATATGGAACAATGCGCTTCCGACTATGAAAAAGTAAATACAAAATATGAGGACATCATGAATTCTTATTTTGATCAGGTCAGCAAACAATACGCTAAAGTTTCCGCCTCTTATTCCGCCAAGATAGAAATGCTATACCAGAAATCTATGGAGGATGATAACAAGGATCTTGAAACTCCGGTTGATGATTATGATGCAAAAATCAATGAACTTCAAAAAGAATTAGATGCCGTCAGCCAAAAATATGACAGTTTTACAAGAATTCTGGAAAACTCCAGTAAAATCCTTGACGATTATTATGCCAAGGCAGAAACCAAGCTGGCTGAAATTGACAAAATAGCAGATCCTGTCTTTGACAGGATTGCAGCAGAACGGCAAAAAGATTATTCCAAATTTGGATTGACCCGGGATAAAAAAACCGGAAGATATTACTACAACGACAAACTGGTGCGGTATTTCGAGGACCGGATTACCTCTAAAGACGATGATCAGACATATGGCCCCTGCTTTTCAACATCCGAAGGTGTGATCGATGTATTTGCTCTTCGTGATAAAGAAGGGAATCTGACGGGTTTTGAAACATTTGCACCGGAACATACAAAAGATTATGTTAAAAAATGGTTTAACCACTCTTGATATTTTCCGCTTCCCTGTTGTATCTTGTTAATGGTTCATCGGAGGATTTTGATTGCAAAATTAATGCTGGATAAGATGGCAGGTACCTACCTGCTGCTTATCCAGCTTTTTTAATCCACAAAACTGATTACATGTTCTAAAAATACTCTGCCATCCAGATGCTCAATCTCATGGCAGAGACATTTTGCCATAAGATCCTCTCCCTCCAGCAGAATTTCCTCTCCAAATTCATTTTGCGCCTGAACCGTTACTTTTTTAGGCCTGACAGTTATCCCCGCCTTATCCGGAAAGCTTAAACATCCTTCTATACTCTCCTGCACCCCGCTGGTTCCGGTAATCTTAGGATTCACCAATTTTATAACACCATTTCCCATATCTATCACAACCAGACGTTTCAAAACCCCAACCTGGCATGCTGCGATCGCTGCCCCATTGGGCATCGTATGCAGCGTATCCAGCATATCATCCAAAAGCTCCCTGATTTTATCATCCACCACTGTAACCTCTTTACATTTTTTCCTTAGTATCTCGTCTCCTTCATAACGAAGCTGCCTTACCGCCATTTCCCTGCTCCTTTCTGCTGCTTTCAGCCCTGGACTTTTTTAAACTTTCCTCAAATAAAAAGACATCCTCAATACTGCATTCAAACACCCTTGAAATATCATATGCCAGCCATATGGAAGGCTCAGATTTCTCTGTTTCAATGGCATTAATTGCCTGTCTCGAAGTACCTACCATATCCCCTAACTGAGCCTGGGTAAGTCCTTTCTTTTCTCTTAATTCTCTAATTCTGTTTTTCATTAATCTCTCCTTGCTAAACAGGCATGTAATGTTAACCTTACATTATAGTAGCATGGAGATTCTTATATGTCAAGTTAACATGACACACCATTTCCCTCTGTTAACATGACACATCTTTTCCCTCTTGACCATTTACCAGATACATGGCATGATAATTAAAATATGAACCTGATAAAAATCACGGTATATACATAGGAGAACACCCATGCAAACATACGAAGAACAACTATTTGAGACTTTGAATCTGGAATCACAGCTCATTGAAAATGCGCATTTTATTGAATGCACCTTTTCTCATTGTAATTTTTTTGAAATGAAAATTAAAAACTGTGTTTTTGACCGGTGTACCTTCCGCAGCTGTACCTGCGCAGGCACGGACTTTAAGTATACGGATTTAAAAAACAACGATTTTCACCACTGTTCTCTGGTTGGAATCAGCTGGGATGAGTTAAAGACCAAAAATGGAATTACACTTCCCTTTACTGCCTTTGAAAACTGTGTCTTAAAATATAATTATTTTGTAAAGCTAAAACTGAATCAATTTTCTTTTCAGGGAAATGTCATGGAAGAATGTTATTTTGAAGACTGCCGGTTGGAGAAAACCAACTTTCAGGGCTGTCAGCTTAAAAATACAAAGTTCACAAAAAATAACCTGGCATTCTCTGATTTCAGAGACGCCAGGGATTATATGATTGATGTTCAGACAAATAAAGTAAAAAATGCACGTTTTTCATATCCGGAAGCCGTAAATCTGCTGACGGGACTGGGGATTATTCTGGATTAACCCCGCCCAAGCCAATTAGCGATCCTACATTTCCTTTTTCCGGCTGTCAAAATAGACAAACTGATCAATGGAATCTAAGATATCCGCAAAATCATCTCTGGGAGCCAGATCTATATATCTGCGCAGAAGTTCTGTCTCCTGGCTGCGGTATCTGCCGTAAAAAATATCATAGAGGTTATGTCCCCTCATATAGATTTTAAAAGTCTCCATATGCTCTTTTATGTCCTGAATACTTTCCAGATCTTTTCCCAGTACTTCTACCAGGTTCTTAGCACTTCTCAGGCGGTACAGATACTCTTTCCACTTTGTAAAAAGAATCTCATAAAATTCTTCTTCACTTTCTATAATTCCAAGCTGAGCCATAATTCCAGGATTTAAAAAGTAATTTTCAAAAGAATAGTATTTTAAAATCAGTACATTTCTCTGGGTTACCTTTGGTAACTGATCCACATCTTCCAGATTTCTCTGATCATAGTACCTGCAAAGCTGTCCCGCAAGCTTTTTGGGATCCTTGCCATCACCGTCCCGAATCATCAGAAACTGATCTCTCAGGTAAATCCGGTTCATATATTTTAAATTGGCATAAGTCTTAATATTTGTACAGCTATTCGTCGTGATAATTGCAATCCGGGACAATTTTCCATGCCTGTCGTACACTTCCGAATAATATTTTTCAAGCAACAGCGGAAGTCTGCTCTTATCCTGCTTCCCCTCAACAATAAAGACAAAACTGACGTCCAGAAGGTCATTTGCAGAGTAGCCCAGATCATCCAGAATATTCCCGATATCCGTGCGCTCCCTTACAATGGAAAAATATTCTCCATCCAGTACTATCTGTCTGATCTGCCTGCTGTTAAAATTAAACAGCATATTTGGTGAATGCGTGGTAAAAATCACCTGGTTTTTCTTGGATAACCGGTAAAGTATTTCACTGGCAACCTTTTGCAGCTGCGGATGAAGAAATATTTCCGGATCTTCCACAAGAATAATACTGGATAAATGATTTTCTCCCTCCACATATGCTTCCAGCAGAGACAGCATGTAGATACTTCTCATACCTTTGCCCAAATGTTCTATGGGGCTAGTCGTGCCCCTCTCCTTACTGTAAGTCCTGGCATTCACTTTAAATAACCGGTCTACATCGCACTCCATTGTATAATGGATTTCTTCCATAAATCCGCCATTTCTGTGAAAGATACGGTTTACCTTTTCGGAAAATTCACTTAAATTCAGCTGATAAAGCTTATATTCCAACAATTTTGAAGTTTCATACGCATTCAGCTCAACCGGACTTTTCTGATTGATCAGGCCTATGCACTGAAAACAGTGATTGCACTGCTTTGCCTGGTCAAACAGACAGCATCCTGAGCGCATCTGAGTTAACAGTTCATCCTCCTGGCACATGAGAAGATCTTCCTGTATCTGCTCCAAGTCTCTTTGTACATCGATGTAGTAAATCTTAGGCATCACTTCCTGTATGTAGCGGTTATGCTTCTTCACACCATCCCCATATCGAATCTGTCCCTCCCGGTTCACGGTAAACAAAAATGTCATGATCTCCCCGTCATAGGAAGGCAGCTTTAAACGGAAATCTTTTTCCCACACATCGTAGCGCTTATACTGGCTGACAATACCATTTCTATGCAGCATCTGCCTGTCATCCGCCGTGATCCGAACCGATACCTCTATTTCTATATTCTGCTTTTTCTCATTAAAATCTTCTTCCGTCACCGCATAAGATCCACAGACCGCACGAATTGCGTCCAGAATCGTAGTTTTTCCGGTATTGTTCTTCCCCACCAGGATTAACGCATTCTCAATATCCTGGATTTTCATATCCCGTATCCACTTGAAATTGCGGATATGCAGGCCTGTGAACTGCATATGAAGCACCTCTTTTCTTTTGAGCGTCTTCCCATTCTCATACAATCCCCGAAAACAATTACATTTCAGGTTCGATTTGATTGGCTCTGCCATTTTGTCCCTCTTCGGTTTAGACGTTGTTAGTTTCATTATAGCAATAATATTGGGGAATATACAACAAATTTAATTTCCTATTGACATTACCACAATGCTAAGGTTTATGATATTCTCAGATCCGGTTCCACTATACTATAAACTTTCAAAAGGAGGCAGATATGTTTACCATTGGAGAATTTTCAAAACTTTGCTGTATCTCTGCGAGAATGCTGCGCCATTATGACAGCATTGGACTGCTTCATCCTGCTGCAACGGGAGCCGATAACGGATACCGTTATTATAAAGCTTCCCAGGCAAAAACCCTGCACATGATTGAAAAATTAAAACGCTACGGCTTTACACTGTCTGAGATCAAAGTTTTGCTGGAACTTACGGATGATGCATTATATATCCAGATACAGCTGCAGCATCAGAAAATAAAGGATCAGATTTATTCTTTAAACACCATACTCAGCCAAATGGAACAGGATTTGTCTCTGACAAAGGAGAAAAAAACCATGAAACAGAACCAATATCACGTTATTACAATGGATACTCCTGCACAAAATGTTTTTGGGATCCGCCGTACGATCAACATTGATGCAGACAGTATTCACCAGTTGTTTGCAAATCTTCATCAGGAAATGGACACGCGGGGTCTTAAGCCGGCAGGTGCTTTCCAATTATTTTATTTGAATGAGGAATTTTCCCATGAAAATGTTGAAGTAGAAGCCCAGGTTCCCGTGAACAGTCCCCACCCGGACATCCGCACCATCCCACCCACACTTTGTGCGGCAGTTACCCATTATGGCTCTCATCAGAATCTTCATCAGGCATATGGGGCTATCCTAAACTGGCTTGCAGATCATCCGGAATATCAGATCTCCGGTCCGGGCATCGAACGTTTTATCAGAGACGAACACAGTGCTTCTTCTGCCGATGACTTAGAAACAGGAATTTTATTTCCATTGGTGAAAAGAAAATAGATGCAAAAAAGGAAAAGCGTGGAAGTTGCTTTTCCTTTTTTCGTAGAAATCTTCTAGTACTACAACGAACCGTTTATAAGTGGCTTATGGCTCACTATTCAAAACAATCTTATGAGTCATTACTTGAAATTGAGACTCCCTGCTGGTTTATTATATTTGGGTTTAGCTGAGGATAGACGCTTTGTGTAATATAGGTAGTGTGCGGAAAGATGGGGGTGGGAAACTGATATGGACTCCGTCAGCTGGCCGCAGAACTGGTATTTTCTAACCTTTCCGAAGCGCTTTTTGGCGGCACGCGGGCATTCACCGAGAAATCCTGATGCATTTCTCGGTTCAGTACCCGCTTAGTATCCGATGGGAGCCAGTCGAATACTATCCGCTAAAAAACACTCCGGAAAGGTAAGTAAATACTCAGCTCTGCTCTACGCTTCCTCCGCCCATACCAGTTTCCCACACCCATCTTTCCGAGATTCATGTTACCGCCACAAAGCTGGTTTTCTCAGTAGGTTGGAACCCCTGGGCTGTGGCAGGCTGTTCTTTATTGGATGCAGCGTAGTATGTTTCGGCTGTTTATGCGTAAAAAAAGATGAAAGTTTGCTACTTTTTCTGGAATGAAGAAGCAAATTACGGTGATAAGTCCAGTTACCCTATGCTACTCGTTCTCAAGATCAGTTGCTTGACATCATAGCTTTATGCCAATAACGTCCAGCATGCCACAACCCCAGGGTTCCATCATGCTGAGAAAACCAGCTTTGTATCAACGAATGCTATCTCGGAAAGAGAAGGGGGCGAGCCAGGACATTGATTTGGAAAGCGTATAGCAGAGCTGAGCATTTACTTACCTTCCCAGAGTGCTTTTTGGCGGATACAATTCGACTGGCTCCCATCGGATTGTAAGCGGGCAGTGAGCTGCGAAATGCATCAGGATTTCGGAGCGAATGCCCGCGTGCCGCCAAAAAGGGCTCTGGGAAGGTTAGAAAATGCCAGTTCTGCGGTAAGCCTTCCAAATCAATGTCCTGGCTCGCCCCCTTCTCTTTCCGTACACTACCTCTATATACAAAGCGTCATTCCTCAGCTAAACCCCAATTTAAGATAAAATTCTTCCCTCTATACCATTTATTTCTTCTTCCCAAGTGCCAGCGTAGCCGTAAAGAAACTATACAAAGCCGCTCCAGCCAAAGCACCCGCACCCAAAATGGTGAGAATCTGTTCATTATTTTTATTCGCTTTTACAATAAAGTAACGGATTACTAATGCTACAATAATCGTAACTCCATTTACAGTGCTTCCAACCAGCAAGCCGGTAGCAAACAGAATACCAATCTGTTTCTTTCCGCCGATAAACTGGATCAATGCGCCTGGGAATGCCCAGATAATCAAACATTTGGCTACCTCTGAACTGGTACCTGCCTCAATTGTTGTAGCAAAAGTCTGTGCAACCGGTGCGAATAATCCCTGGTCAAAATATTTATGAGCCAGAATTGCAACCATTACAAATGCAACGGTAAATGCCAGAATCTCGCTTAAATACTGCTGCTTTCTCCCTGCTTTTTCCAGCTCCGGATCTGCTCCATTACCTCTTAATATATATCCGCATTTCAGATCATATGCCATATCTGAAAATGCAGGTCCCGTAGCAGAAGTGTAGCCGACCATAAGCGCCAGTGGTACCGGCGGAAATCCCAGCAGCAAACCTACCAGCAGGAAAATGAGCGCAGTTGCAAATCCGGGGAACCATCCGGAATGCATTGCCGAAATACCTACGATTAACTCAGATCCGATTGCTGCAAAAGCTGCATAAATAACCCAGAGAACAAATTGCGGAAATGACATCTGTGTTACCAGTCCGCTGATTACAGCCAAGAGCAGCGCTACCACAAGATATGCTATATACCCCAGTCCAAGAGCCTGTTTCATCTGGGACATACTGGTGGTAAATTTACCTGCGTTGCTTGCCTCTTTGCCTTTTCTTTTAAATAGCATCATTCCAACCTGTATGAGCGCAACAATACCTGCACCAATCATGATTCCATGAGGCATATATTTCAGCAGAGCAACATTGTCAAAGCTGTATCCTTCTCCAAACAGATTACCGGCAATGACAAAATCACGTTGAAACAGATTCAAAGAAATTGCATTTGTTTTAACGATTCCGATTACAATACTGCCGGCTCCCAAAGCTCCCATGGCAAAAAAGTCTCCAAACCAGGACACGCCAAGTAAATCCATTGGTATTCCAATCCATTTACCAACAATACCTCCTGCTGCACCTACGATTAACAGCATTGCCTTTCTGCCTTTTTCTACAACAGCCAGGATTGCCTCAGCCGCTGCAACCCCCGGCGGCCATGCGCCGGCAGCCGGAAACATCTCCGTATCAAAAGTTTTATAAAGAATCGTTGCATCAATAATTGTTGCCAGAAATACACCGATCAGCATTGGGAACATCAACTCCGGATAACCCATAAGCACAGGAATTCCGATCGGAAGTATCAAACTGTTAGCAGCTGAAAATGTGGCACCTGAAATCGCGGTCTGAATCAGGTTCTGGCTATGTACATTGCGGTATTTCTGCAGCAGCTTAATCGGTATTCTGGATAAAATAATTGCAAACAGCGCTCCAATAATCGAAGTATTGGGAGTTACACCTGTTCTTACAATCAACTCAAGCCCAATGATGGCACCTATCGCACACATAATCAGATTTAAGATCAGAATATGCGGTGAAAATGCTTTCGGGTGCTCGGATGCAGTAATCTTAATCTCTGTCTGCAGGTCTTTGTTGTCATTCATAATCGCTTCCTCCTTTTGTGTCTTTTGCACAATATAATATCCATAATCGCAAAAGATAGATCCTGTAAGGTTCAAAACTTTACTGTTTTAAACTCTTGAATTAATTGCCATTATATTGATTTTTTCAACAATTGTCAAGTTATTTTTATTTAATTTTCACAAATTATTTATTTTTATTTTACAATTATGAAAACCTGTACATTTTAAATCTTTTTGTGCTTAATGCACAATATACTGCAAATATTTTTGGTCACCGGATGTATCGACTTTACACTTTTTCAATGCTATACTTTTGTTAAATTTTCAAGAAAAGAGGTATCGGATTATGTTAATGAAGCAATTAATTGAAGCATTTGATATTTTAGACAGCAGCACTGTAACTGGCGGGGACGTAGCAGTATACCTGCGGGGCATTCGTCCGGATGCCAATATTGAAGTATATGAATTAAAGGGACCAAAGGGCTCTACCGATATGGTAAAAGTCAGAATTCCGGGAACCAACGGTAAGACAAAGGGGGGAACTGCTCCTACGATCGGTCTTCTTGGGCGTCTCGGCGGCATCGGGGCGCGTCCGGAACGACTGGGTTATGTTTCCGACGGTGACGGTGCTCTGGCTGTAGTAGCTCTGGCCGCCAAACTTTTAGATATGCAGAATAAAGGAGATTTTCTGGATGGTGATGTATTTATCTCCACACACATTTGCCCGGATGCGCCTACCGCCCCGCATAAACCGGTTCCATTTATGGGTTCTCCGGTGGAAATGTCCCAGGTGAATCAGGAAGAAGTATCTCCGGAACTGGATGCCATCTTATCCTGTGACACTACCAAAGGAAACCGTATGATTAATACTCGTGGATTTGCCATCTCCCCTACAGTCAAGGAAGGTTACATTCTAAAAGCTTCCGAAGATCTTCTGGAGTTAATGCAAATCACAACCGGCAAACTGCCCTATGTATTCCCGCTGTCTACCCAGGATATCACACCATACGGCAATAACCTGCACCATATTAACAGTATTCTCCAGCCTGCTACGGCTACAGATGCTCCGGTAGTTGGCGTCGCTATCACGGCTGAAGTAATGGTACCGGGCTGTGCTACAGGCGCAAGCCATATCACAGATATTGAAGAAGCAGCCCGTTTTATGCTTGAAACAGCAAAAGCGTTTACCAGGGGTGAATGCGAATTTTATGATAAAAAGGAATACGAATTAATTCAGTCTCTGTATGGCTCCATGAAGCATATCCAGACACTGGGGCGCGTCTGAAAACGAAGCAGAAAGGATGTTGTGGAAATATGAAAGTTGGGGCAATCACAATCGGACAGGCACCACGGGTTGATGTGACCAGTGATATCATGGAGATATTTAATGGTAAAGTAGAATTGCTGCAGGGCGGCGGTCTGGACGGACTGACCCGCACGGAAATCGAAAAATTCAAACCGGAGGAAGGAGATTACGTATTGGTATCACGGCTCACAGACGGAAGTTCTGTTACATTTGCAGAACGGCATATACTTCCCAGGCTGCAGCAGCGGATTTATGACCTGGAAGAACAGGGGGTAAAATTCATCATGTTTTTCTGTACCGGAGATTTTCCCGATACTTTTAAATCTAGTGTACCACTTATTTTTCCATGTAAAATATTAAATCATATCGTACCGCTCCTGACGAAGACATCGAATATTATTACCGTGACTCCCTCTCCTCTTCAGGTAGCGCAATGCGAAAAGAAATGGAGAAATTATGTAAGCCAGGTCACTTCCGTCCCCGCATCTCCATACGGTGATCAGGAAACCTTAAAGGCGGCTGCATATAAAATCAGGGATATGGATGGAGATCTGGTGATTTTGGACTGCATTGGATATACACAGGAAATGAAAGAGATGTTTTCTGCGATTACAGGCAAAATGATTGTTCTTTCACGAACAATTCTTGCCCGGGTCGTTTCGGAACTGACCGATGTCTGATTCATACAGCAACCGTCTTACAATTATTTCTATTGAAGCAAATGACGCATTTAGGAGATGAATTTTTATGAGTTTAAAAGATAACGCTAAAAATATTTTAATAAACTGCCTGGATGCCAAACCGGAAGAAACGGTACTGGTAGTTACAGATGACTCCCGTTTCCTCATAGGACAGGCAATTTATGAAGCTGCAAATGAACTGGGGTGCGAATCACTGCTTCTTCGGATGAAAGAACGAAACGTATCTGGTGAAGAACCCCCAAAAGCAGTATCTGAGGCTATGAAATGGGCAGATATCGTAATTTGTCCCACTGCAAAATCCCTGACCCATACCAATGCCCGGATAGGCGCAGTAAAAAATAATGCCCGGGTGGCAACCATGCCCGGTATTACGGAAGCAATGTTCGAAAATGGAGCCATGACTGCGGATTACTCTGCTGTAGAACTTCTGACCGAAAAGGTTTCACAGCTTTTAGATCACGCTTCTACCGCCCGGCTAGAGAAAGACGGCTGTATTCTCACCTTGAACCTGAAAGAAAGAAACGGTGTACGAAGTCCCGGCGTCTACAGACATCCTGGCGAAAGCGGAAATCTCCCTTCCGGTGAAGCATACATCGCCCCTAACGAAAACGGTTCCGATGGCGAAATGATTATCGACGGCTCCATGGTTGGAATCGGTAAACTGGACTCTCCGCTGCACGTGAAGATAGAGAATGGAAAAGTCCGGGAAATAACCGGTGAAAAAAGTGAACTGCTTTCTATTTTATTAAAGAATGATAACAATGCCACTCTTGGTGAACTTGGAATCGGAACGAATGAAAAGGCAATCCTAAGCGGGATTATTCTGGAAGATGAAAAGGTATTTGGTACGGTACATATCGCATTTGGCACGAATACTTCCTTTGGCGGTACAAATAAAGCTGATTGCCATATGGACGGAATCATTTTAAAGCCAACCCTGTATCTGGATGATACCCTGGTAATCAAAGAGGGGATTTTTGTCATATCCTGACAGAAAAGCGAAAATAAAAAGGGAGAAAGAATGAAAAAGAATTTTAAAATTGGTCTGATACGAGTTCTGACAACCGATGATACAGAGCTTATGAATATGCATGGCCGCATAATAGAAAAAAATTTCCCGGGTCTGCTCGTAGAATCAAAATGTATTCCCGACCAGCCGGAAGGTATCCACAGCCATGAACTGGAACAAATCGCCATCCCCAAAATAGTTGAAACTGCAAAAAGTTTCCATGAACCGGATATGATTATTGTGAGCTGTGCCGATGATCCCGGTGTCGCTGAAATCAGGGATGCTCTCCCCGGCATTCCGGTTACCGGGGGCGGGGAAAGTACAGCTGCCCTTGCCACAAAATACGGCGATAAAATTGCAATTCTCGGCATCGTAGACTACGCACCCAAAGCATACCTGCGAATGATACCGGAAAAAATCATTGCTGTTGAAAAACCGGAAGATGTCAGCAGCACCCTGGACCTCATGACGGACAAAGGTCACGCTGCCTGCATGGAAGCAGCAAAAAGAATCAAAAGTATGGGTGCCCAGGTCATCGCTCTTGGCTGCACGGGGCTGACCACGATCGGCATTGCAAAAGAAATCGAAAAAGAAACCGGACTGCCGGTTGTAGATCCTGTGCTGGCAGAAGGCCTGTTTGCCTGGTTTGAAGCACTGCGCCGGAAATGACCTGCAGATAATCATGCATCAGATATAATGGCGCATTTTAAGTGCCAGTCCCAATTTAAAAAGATTATCGCTGTCATCCAAACTGTAACCGCAAAGGCTCTCTATCTTCTTAATCCGATACGCAAGTGTATTGCGATGCAGAAAAAGGGACTCTGCAGTAGTATTTCGGACACCCATATGTGCAATTAGCGTTTCCAGTGTTTCCAGGAGATGTCCTTCATTTTTCTTATCGTATTCCAGAAGCTGGCTTAAAATCCCATTGGTGTACTCTTTGTAAAACGGATCCTTGCACATGCGCTTCAGCGCCTGCTCAAACCGGATCTCTTCAATATACATGATATCGGAACTTCTGTGAAGGCGTCCGATGGAGATGGCATCCCTGGCTTCTTCATAGAGCTTGCCAAGGTCAATAAACTGCTCCGCTACGGACGATATCCCGGCGGATACCCGCAGTCCCCCCTTATCGTGAATCCTCTGGGATATTTCTGCGAATACCTGTTTCAGCATCTCCACCGTATAAGACTGGGAAAGAATGCAGGTAAAACTGTCATTTTTATTTACAACCGTACATTTCACCTGTTTCCTGCCAACATATTCTTTAATCATATTAATGACTGCATCTTTTGTATTTTGGATATCTTCTTCATTTTTATTCTGAATGTAGGATTCAAAATCATCGATATCCATAACCACCAGACGAATAGGCGGCTTGATCCAGTTGAGGGCATTTGCCCGGTAATCCGCTTCATCCGGAATCTTGATATTACCGGTTAAAATATCAACAAAAAGATTGTTGTCCATAACCTGTGTACTGTATTCAAACAGCTTTAATTTTGTAAACTCCAACAGATTATTCTGCTTTTCTACAATCGCCACCATAATTGGATAGCTCAGCTCAATGAATGGCAGGTCATCCGGCATAAGAATCAATGGAAATCCCAGCTGCTTAGCCAGCTCCACCACAGGCTCCGGAAAGCTTTCCATAAATCTGGATTTTATTGCGAGGGCTGCTGCATCCTTTTCGTACAGAGCCTTAACGAGACTGCATAATTTATCAGCATCATCACGAAATGCATAGCCAGTTGTAATATAAAAGATATTTTTACGAATCCATGGCTCGATATCCGGCTGTTCAATGGAATCGATAAAGGAAACATCCCTGGCGAGTCCTTTTTCTCCAGCCAGCAGACGGCATCCAAGCCTGGATGCAATCTCATAAGCCTGTGCAACGGTAATTGCCATACTACACCACCTTTTTCTTTTGATGTTACATTTACTTATTCTATACCGTTTATTATACCAAGAAAAACTAGGTTTTCCCAGACTTTTTTAACAAAGGAGGTCTCTATGACTGATGATTTATTAACTTTAATGAAATCCCGACGCAGCTGCAGGCATTTTCTGGATAAAGCAGTCCCCTGCAAGCTTCTAGAAACACTGATAGAAGCCGGGCGCTTCGCTCCCTCAGCCAGCAATGTACAAGCCTGGAAATTTTGTCTGATCACAGATCCGGATCTGGTACGTAAAGTAGATCTTTTCAGCCCGGGCTTAAGCGGCAAACCTCCCGTAATCCTGGCAATCTGCTCTGACCGTGAATATGCAGGAAAACGGGGCGGAGTAGCTGCCAGCGAAATCCTTGCGACCATAGATGCCTCCATGGCAGCTGAAAATATAATGCTGGAAGCAGTTTCCCTGGGTCTTGGAACCTGCGCAATCAAATCGTTTAATAATGCCGCTGTCCGCAAACTGCTAAAGCTTCCCCCGCAAATCGAAATAGAACTTCTGCTCTCCATTGGTTATCCGGATGCCGATCCCCACATTCCCCTTAGGAAACCCCTGGAAGAAATTTTATTTTACAACGAATGGAAGGAGACATGCATTAATGAATGAACAAATCAATAAAGACCGTTGTTTTGAATTATTAGTCTATCTGGTGTCCAGTGCAGCCGGATTAAAAAAAGAGCCGCATATTTACGGCTCCCTCCGTCTCATCGAAGCCTCCAGACAACTTGGACAGATCCTCGCTGATGCGGATGATACCAAAAGTGCTGCTTTTACAGAATTGATAGATACCATTGAAAACAGTAAAAATAAATGTATGACGGATCAGGATGCTTTTTATCAAATGTTAGAAGAAGCATCGTTAAAACTGGTAGACTGCTGTTAAAGTCTCCATGAACAAAAAGGGCTGCAAACCCTTAAGCCGGATTTCGCAGCCTCTTCTATAATTAAAAGTTAAATCTTTTGGCAGATCTTACAAAGTTCTGTATATTCTATGTTCATATGGTCATAGACCTCTAAAACCGGTTCGCAGGTATTCCTCACATTTTCCATAATTTCATCAAAATGTTTAATCATAATATCTACTGTCTGATAACACAACAGCCCGTTCTCTTTCATCTCCGATAAAATACCAACAATTTTCTCTTTACCGAATGCCTCTTTGTAGCTTCGCCTTCCGTACAGCGCACTTACAATATCCGCAATTGCAACAATCCGCTCACTAAGTGTCAGATCATTGCTTTTCAACCCCCTGGGATATCCCGATCCGTCTAATTTTTCATGATGTCGTAAGGCAATTTTAGCAACCACAGGTTCAATTTCACCATTCATAATTTCTTCGGTTATATTTACATGGGTTTTCATAATTTTCATCGCCTGAGGACTCAGCTTGCCCGGATATTCCAGTATTTCAACCGGTATTCCAATTTTCCCCAGATCGTGCAGCAGAGCGCCATAATAAATTTGTGTGACCTGGTTTTCGTCAAGATCCATCAGTACAGCCAGCTCCCGGCTGATACTTGTTGTTGTAATCGTATGTATCACGGTAAACGGACTCCGAAAATCAATAGCATAGACAATCATTTTCAGATAAGTATCAATTTCTTCCTTTGCGTAAGATGGATTCCCCAGGGACATAAAAACCTCTTTAGATATATTAAGCTTTTCCTCATGATTCCTTCTTAAATTCTCTAAAACATGATCTTTTTTCTCTACGGTTAAAAATAAATCGACAACTTCAGAGGAAAACTTTTTCTCACGAAAACGCTCTAAAAAACTCGTAATATCTTTCACCTCACCCGTTTGCATGCACACATCCATCCGATCTGCTAAATTCACAATCTGAGCCCATTTAATGATATCACTTTGCAAATCAGGTATCCGGATAAGCTTTTCATAATCCGTATGATGAAACAAAATTACGGATGACAGCTCCGAAAAAGGTGAAAGGTACTTCAAAAACAGGTAACCATAGATAGAATGATTCCAGACATTTCCTGTTTCGAATTGCACCATATCATTGATTTCTTCTGTTTTATATGCTCCAACATCATGTACCATCGTGAGAAAGCAGAGATCCCTTATCCTTTTTTGGTCTGAAATACCCTCTGCTTCCAGCATTTTAAGAACAATATATGCCACTCTGATTCCATGGTCCACCAGACGCTCGTCCACATGATTCAACGTCCGGCACACGATTCCCGCCATATTTTTACTGCTAATCTGTTTCATTTCACTCTCCTGCAAGCAACCTTAGTAAGTTGTTCATTTCTTTTTATCAGATATAACTTTATTATATATGATATTATTTATACTTACAATTAAAAACTTACAGGAGAAGTACTTTCTTTTTCAATACTTATAATAGATAAGAGCGTATTTCAGACACGCTCTTATCTGCAGATGCTCTTGCGCATTTTTCTTATGCGCTTTATAACTATTTTCTTATTTAAAGTCTCATACAACTCTGGTTATTGAATCCAGAATGTATCCGCCATCAGCAGCCAGTTTGCCCTGAAAAGCTGCATGATCTGCCAGTAACCGGCACCGACCAGACCAAATTCCTGAATCAAACCAAACTTTGCCCTTATACTTCGTACATCCTCAAACCATACTTCATGTTCTGTCCCTCCAGCCATATAGTGAAAAAAAGGTGACTGCGCCACTTCATCATACTGTATCTCTACTCCATATTCGATTGCAATCCGGACAGCTTCTATATTTCCAATTGTCCGTGCTCTGGTAACTCCCCGCTCATATGGAAGCGGCCAGTCATATCCATAATTAGGGATTCCCAGCTTGATCTTTTCCGGCGGAATCTCAGTTATGGCATATTCGACGACTCTTCGCACCATATTTAGCGGGGCTACTGCCATTGGCGGGCCGTATGTGCAGGTACGCTTAAGGTACAGGTATTAATACTGCTCTTTACCATATGGATCTGAGAAATCACATTCCCTGCCATATGTTCTAATAAAAAATCCACCGCTTCGACCGTGCTTCGCAGTAGCAAAAACATATCCCTGCCATTTTTTGTTCCAGTTAACCATGTCGGCTTCGTGTCCAAGACTTGTAAAGTAATCTTTTGCGGTTCTTACCGGAGTTGGCGCCATTGGATTATCACCACTGTAAATATTTGCAGATACACAGAATTTACTTGCCTTTACTGCTTTCAAAAAATCAATAGACATATTATTAGCAGTTCCGTGATGTCCTTTCTTTAGAACAACAGCATCCAGATCTTTAGGGGTGAATCTTTTTAATTTAAATCTGCTAACAGCTGCATCTGCAGTAATATTATACGCAGCTGCAAGGTCTCTTGCCAGATTAATTTTATTTACAGTACTTGAAACTTTTACATTCCAGTCACTGGTATCTGCCGCTTTTCCCAGGAGCAGTTCTTCTGTAAAAAACTCTGCATCCCCCATAAGCAGGAATTTTCTGCCCCCGCAGATAACTTTCATAACAATAGACTGGTTGTTCAGTGATGAAGTTCCATCCGAAGGATTATCTTTTCCTACTGCCTTACGAATATATTTGAGACCCTGTTCATTATCAGCCGGGTTGGAAAGCCATTGAAGCGGCACCTCATCTGCTTTGTACGGGCTAAGGATATTAAAGATAAGGCCATCAAAAGAGACATAGTTTCCTGCACAAACGGTAATTAATTTTCCTACATTCTCTGCATAATAAATCACATTTTTCGCCCAGGAAGAGTTCTGCATCAACGGCTCCTTATAGTTCTTGCTGAGAACTATGTTTGAAAACTGATAACGCACATTTTTATTTGCGAGATTTGCTTTATTGTAAACAACTTTATTTTGCGTCTTATCCCAGCCATAACCGCTTAGTCCCTCAAAACCAGATATGTGGTCATGATGTGGATGCGTATTAAAAAAGTAATCAATGGTAATCACACCATTAACCGGCTTTAATCCCACTACATTTCTTAAGTAAGCATCAATTTTAGCAGCTCCGTAAGAAGCACCCGTATCAATTAAAGCTGTCTTGCCATTTTTAGTCTTAATAAAAATACTGTCTCCCGTTTCCTTATCTCCTTTGGGGTTAAAACCATTTACATTGATCATATGCAGATCCATCATATGGCTCTTCATGCTTGCCGGAATCTTTACATTTGTCTTTTGCACATGTTTTGTAACCACCGTGTCATTCTCTTTTGACGTGTAAATTTCCAGATCACATCCCAGAGTATACAACACATCATTGGACAAATTCTTATAAGTGTATTCATTGGTACCACGTTTGGATTTCAAAACTCCGTTTAACGTAAAGGAATAGCTTTTAATATAAAAGGCATCCGGGACACCCACTACAAAAGTAATTCGCGCATCATTTCCCTTTGCGCCTCTTTCGCTTGTTTTGTCCATGGTAACAACAATATCCGTTGCAGCCGCCACAGCCGAACTATAATCAGCGGCACCTCTTGTCAATACCTCTTTTTCTGCATACAATCCGATTGTTCCCGGTTCTTCCGGCAATTTTACAACTGCCTGATAGTTTGTACCGCTTCCGGTAATTGTAAGCTGAGCTGATTCCCTTAATGTTCCGCACATTTTGATACTGGCAATATCAAATGTATCTGCCGCATTTTCCGAAACGCTGATGCTATAAACAGCCTCTGAACCACCAACCATTCCCTCTTCCTCATGCAGCCGCACAATGGTTACTTCTGGATTATGCCATAATAAATTTGTTGTGTTTTCTGACATACTTTATTACCTCCTAAAATTTTTTATGCAGTGGATTTGAGTATTAACAGTACGTTTATCTTTTTCGTATCAATTACTCAAAATACAAGATTTCGTCGTTCCTGTTACCTCTAACTCCCTTGCATATAAACATTGTATCATGTATTTTTATGCATGCTATGCAACTTGAGATATCTGGTAACTCTTTTACTGATCACACTTTGATCCAGATGGATCTTCCTCTCCACTTCTTTCTGCGTCAAGTTTTCCAGATAGAGGTAACGAAATATCATACGGGTTGTAACATCTTCAATATCCGTAATAAACTCCTCCACCTCCAGCTTTTGTACCTCACACTCTTCCATCTGATGCTTCAGTTTTTTCTCAAGTTCCAGTACGCGTCTCCTTTTATCTTTACTACAGCCCATCGCCTGATTTTTTTTATCTGCAAGCTGCATCTTTAATGACGCAATCTCTTTTCCAAGGACTTTATATTCTTCTAACATCTTCTTGTCCAACATTTCATACTCCTCCCATATTTCAGTTTTATAAATACAAACGTAACGATTTCCACCCTTTGGCATATACTATTTCGAGGTGATTAAAATGCAATCTTGTGAACTGGTAGCAACAATCAGCGCCATCGCATGTGCCATATCCAAAGGGAAATCTCCTGATGAAATAGCCCTTATGGCTACGATCTTCAGCCAGTTAGGTGATACTCTGGCTACGATATCCGCCCAGGAAGCGCTTTGCGCACCAAACAACAGAGCAGCAGTCACGCCAACGGATACGCTAAGGGATACATCAATGGGTACGTCAACAGATGCATCAACGGATACGACAGCAAATGCGTCAGCGGATACACCAAAGGACACGGAATAATTTCTGGGTCCTTTTCTTCAGTTTTTCTTAAGTATCTTTATAAATCTTTTATTCTCCTGCCACAACTTTGACACATTTACTTGTTATATTATGTACATACAAAGCGATAGAGCTTTTTTACATATACTTTTCTCTCCCTCCTGGACTAGCTGCGGCTGGTCCTATTTTTTATTCTTTTTACCATAACGCTCGTGTAAGATATCCCACTCGTCCCACAAACTCTGAGGTATATTACATGCTTTATTTTGCTCTTTTGTCCGTCTTTGCAGTACATAGGATACACTGCCTGCTGACACCTTGGCTGCCCTGGCAATCTGACGGTGAGTATATCCCTGCTCATGCAGTTTTCTGATTTCTTCCTTTTTTTCATTACAGAGTGCTTTCAAATCTGCCTGCCTCCTTTTCCTTCCATCAGGAACATTTTCTTATGCCATCCAGGCATACCAATAATCCAAAAATCTCTTTTACGGTGTAACTTTTCTCTTCATCTATATCTGTTAATGTTTCAAACCACCCCTCAGCAAAGGCAACCGCACATTCCTGTGTAAACCCTTGCGCTTTTGAGCGTTCCTCTATTCTATTGATCAGCATGCGCATATTTCCTTCTCCTTTTCCTATATTTACTTTTTCTGTGGTCATCTGACTCTCTGTGTGAGGTTCATCGACGACGCTGCTTCCGAGGCTGCAATATTTAAAATTTTCCTTACTTCATCATCATTCCTGTCCCGATAATAATCATCGCAGAAACAAACTTTTGTCTCGCCTGTTTCTATTTCTTCTATAATATGTCCCATAAAACCCTCACCACCTCCAGTATTATCTTATGAAGAGACTTCTGTCCTTGTTTCAGATTTCATAAAAAGACCGGTATTACACACCTTTTATTTCTGAAATAACTTTCCTCTCTTCCATTGACACCGAATATATTTAATGGTAAAATATTCCTATATTCGAACATTTGTTTGTTTTTTATTTTTTCCTATCGAATAAATAGTCGGGGCTGTACTTTGGAAATAATACTTTTTGTATTTTCAAAGCATCTTCATAATAAAATCCATTTTTTGTTGCCCCGTTGACAATATCACTGACAGTTTGATAGCGGTACCCCAGAAGCTCTCCCATTTGTATAAAAGTGACTTTTTCAACTTTCATTACCTCTAAAAGATTGTTATACATATTTATCCCCCTTGATTCGTAATTCCGTATTCGATATAGCAATTATATTCTTAATTCAGTATTATGTCAATAGGTTTTGTTCTTAATTTCGAATTTATTCGTAATTTCGAATATTTTCAATTTACAAAATGCGAATTCTAGTATATAATAAAAAGAAAACAAAAGAGGTGAATATCGTGGAAAAAGCAAGAATCTTGGAGAATTTAATTAAGGAGCAGGGCTTTAATCTCAAATCCTTTGCTGCCAAATGCGGCATACCGTATACTACGCTTTACGGTATAATTAAAAATGGAGTTGGGAAAGCCAGCGTCGACAATATCATCATCATCTGCAAAAATCTTGGCATAACGGTAGAATCACTGGAAGATATGGCAAAAGGCGGCTCTCAGAACCAATACGAGCCTTCGTACGATGATATGGAACAGCTGATTGCCCGCAACGGGAATAAACTCACAACAAAGGAAAAAATGAAATTAATCAAACTCTTGTCCGAATTAGAATAATTCGGGAAGGTGAGTTTTATTGGACTATCAATTTATTCAAGAAAAAGTATCTGATGTAATCATAGAGTGTGGGATCAAATCTTTTCCAATTGATACTTTTCATTTATTACGGCTTTATGGCTACAAGATTTATACCTATGATGAAATTCGGTATCAAAACGAGCAATTATACGAAGTTGCCATAAAGTATTCATCCGATGCTTTTCGTTTTAAAGGCATTGTCTGTTACAATTCAAATCAGGCTTCCGGACGCATCTGTTTTTCTTTGATGCACGAACTGGGGCACCATATACTGGGTCATAACGGAGATCAAAAACAAAATGAAATAGAAGCAAACTACTTTGCAAGCAATATTCTGGCACCGCGCATGGCCATTTATTATGCCGGCTGCAAAAATGCAAACGATGTCCACCGGTTATTTAAGATAACATATGAAGCTTCAGAATATGCTTTTGAAGATTTCAGACGCTGGAGACGTTATCTGGTTACTCATGGACACCGGTTTACTCCGGTTGAAATGGCGATATACCATCAATTTTATAATCAAGACCAGGATAAATTCGTATGGAGTATCCGGGAGTGCAGCAAGTGCGGCAGATCCATTTACAATGACCTGTTTGCCAGCCTATGCTGCCGGTGCAAGCAAAAAAAGATATCTCGCAGAAGTAAAACGTTTCTCTGTGATGATCCAATATTTGGACTTTTCTGTGACGAACAGAGCCAACAGAATATTCGAATTGCGGAATACAAATGGCTCTATGGAGACGATTACTAAATGAATTTTCAAATATGCTTTAGAGCGTGTTTTAAAATTGCTTTCTGGCAGCTGTGCGTCACAGTTTGTGGGAGATTTGTCCCGGATGAAGGGCGCGTAGCGGGCTACGTAACCTGAATTCGGGGCAAATATGCCGCAAAGTGGGGCGTGCAGATGGCAGGAATGAATTTTCAAACACGCTCTAGCGCGAACAATTTCTGAATTTAGGTTCAGCTGATTATGGTTCAGCATGATGGGACCCCGGGGTTGTGGCATGCCGGACGCTATTGGTATGGAACATATAAAATGCATAAAGTAGCTGATTATCTGCATCCTCTGCGTATTTGTTTAGTCCGTGTCTTTTACTTTTACTACGCATTAATTATCACTCCGCTCAATAGAATAAACCAGGGGTGATACTATGAAACCTTACTATATCTATTTAAGGAAATCCCGCACCGACCGTGAAGCGGAGCTGCATGGAGAAGGCGAAACGCTTGCCCGCCACGAAAAAGTTCTCTCAGAGTTTGCCTGCCGGAATCAGATGCAGGTCTCTAAAGTATTCCGGGAGATAGTTTCCGGTGAAACAATTGCTGCACGTCCTCAGATGCAGGCTTTACTGCTGGATGTGGAACAGGGATTGTGTGAAGGCGTTCTGGTAATGGAAATTGAACGTCTGGCGAGAGGGGATACAAAAGATCAGGGCATTGTGGCTGAAGCTTTTAAGTATGGAAATGTAAAAATTGTTACACCCATGAAAACCTATGATCCTGCTAATGAATTTGATGAGGAGTATTTTGAATTCGGACTTTTTATGAGCAGACGTGAATATAAAACCATTAATCGAAGAATTCAGAGAGGGCGTATCGCTTCCGTTAAAGAAGGAAAATTTATTTCCAGCATAGCTCCCTATGGTTATGACAAAGTACCAATTGAAAATGATAAAGGCTACACTTTAATGATTAATCCGAAAGAGGCTGAAGTTATAAGGATGATTTTTAACTGGTATACGGCTGGAATCATGCAGCCGGATGGTACCTGCCGCCGATTGTCTACTGCTGCTATATGCCATAAGCTGGATTTACTTCATCTGAAGCCCCAAATAAAAGACCACTGGTCACCATCCAGTATCCGAGATATTTTAAAAAACCCGGTATACACCGGCTCTATCCGTTGGGCATACCGTAAGGAAATGCGGATTCTTAAAAATGGAATGATCGAAAGGCACCGAACCACCTCTAATGACTATATTCAGTGTAAAGGGCTTCACGAAGCTATAATTTCTCAGGAAATCTTTGACACTGCTCAAAAACGAATGCAATCCAATCGAAAATCACCCACGAAATGCAGTAACCTTCTAAAGAACCCACTTGCCGGAATTATAATCTGTGGAAAATGCAATACGCCCATGACACGTCTGGCTCCAAATAAAAAAACAAATTACGCATTCATAAAATGTCCCAACAGAGATTGTGACAATATTTCTGCTCCGCTGGATCTTCTGGAAATACAGCTGCTGGCAGCTTTAGATTACTGGCTTCAAAATTGCGTACTGAACCTGAATCATAGGAATAACCCAACTTATGGTGGTAATGAACTTCATTTACTAAAGAATTCTATTGATGAAATAAAGAAAGAACAGACAGCCTTAGATAAGCAGCTAGATCTTACCTACTCTTATCTGGAACGGGAGATATACACTGAAGTTGAATTTCAGAAAAGAAAAAGTTTTATTTCTTCACAAATAAATGCTTTAAGATCAGACTTATCCACATTACAGTTTGAATATGAACAATTATTGTGTATCCCGCACTCTTCTTCCCCGGAGGCAATAAAGCAGACTAAATATACGTTTGTGGATATTTACTGGCTTCTGGAAAGTGTTACTGGGAAAAATCAATTATTAAAAGCTGTGTTAGAAAAAGTGGAATATCTCAAAACGGAACGGAATAAACGTGGCGAGAAATCCCGGGCAAATTTTCAATTAACTATCTATCCGAAAATTCCCAAGGTATAAATGACCTGCTATCCGAAAATTCCCAATGTATAAATGACCTGTATTCCTGATGTACGTATGTGTATCCCCATTCATAAGTCATCAGCAGAACCCGGTTTGCCGCCGCTCCCAATGCCGGATAATCCTTCCCTTCATACAGCAATCCTGCCTGGTCTGCAGATGTCTTAGGTGCCAGGGCTACCGAAACCTGGTAGCCCAGTGCATTAAAAAAGCCAACAGCATTTTGCACAAATCTGGTAAAAGCATCTCTGTCTTCAGCCAGGATATATTCAAAATCAATATCCAGACCCTGATATCCCTTTTCTGCCATAACAATCCGAAGATTCTCGAACAGCTGCTGCTCGGCAGCCGGATTATTAACAACAGCTGTAATGAGATTATTATTAAACTGCCCATCTTCCCCAAAAGGCGTTAAGGTCAGGATTGGAATTGTTCCAGACTCAATCGCCATCATAATCACCCAGGTATCATCCATGACAGGTGGAACCAGTTCTCCCTGACTTGTAAACCCATAAGAAAAAATTGCTATTTCCGTCAAATAGGGAAGGGTCTGTGCCAGAACCCAGGGACTTATAAAAGGATATGCATAACCGTTAGATACAATTTCCCGTCGATCCGCATTTTCATTTACCCCCGGCATCAAAAGCGCCTGGCCAACAGCAAGCTGATATGGATACTCCAACTGATTGTTATATATCAATGCATCCAAGGATGCTCCATATCTGGATGCTATCGTATTCACACTATCTCCGCTTTGAACTACATATATCCACATTTTATTATTACCTTACACTTTATCATAATTAATATATGAAAAAGTCCCGTAAGCGTTTGAGTTTACGGGACTGAATATTATGATCCATCAGAAATTAATGATTAGATTTCAAAACATTTCTTTGAAATTAGTGTGTTCCTCTATCTGTGCCGTCACTTTAACCATCTTGGAAGTATCCCCCAGTAAAATCGCTCCGCACAATCTGTTATTTGAAAAATAATATTTTTCATAGATCATCTTCATGGGATCTTTGAATTCTACTGTTTTGTATTTTATATCCGGATTCTTGCCATTATCACCAATGGCAAATAAAGCCGTATCCATTCCATGAAATGTTAAAGCTGCATTTACGGTCTCATAAGCAACGCTGTCACCTGCTGCATTGGCTCCGGCTACTTTACCCATCTCCAGTGCCTGAGGCCAGATGGCGTAATTGATGCCTTCGTACTGGGCGCAGTCACCACAAGCATAAATATCTGTAAGATTGGTATGCATTTTTTCATCCACTACAATCGCACGGTCTGTCTGTATTCCTGCTTCCTGGGCAATCTTTGTATTGGCTCTTACACCTGCAGAGACAATAACTAACTCTGCCGGTATCACTTCACCGCCAGCCAGGCGAACTCCTGTAACGGCACCTTCACCTTCAATTTCTTCCACATTTGCTCCGATACGGATATCCATTCCTTTATCCAGTATGATATCCTTCAGCATATCACCGGCTCCTGTATCCAGTTGTCTGCCCATTAACTGATTTGCCACTTCTACAATGGTTACCCGGCATTTTGCTTTACTCAGTTCCCATGCGGCTTCCAGCCCCAGGACACCTCCTCCGATCACGACAGCATGTTTCACATTCGGAAGCATTTTTCCGATCTTAACTACATCTGACAGTCTTCGGATTGCAACTACCTGTTCCTTATCATGTCCTGGAATTGGAGGCACAAAACATTCAGAGCCAAGGGCATAGATGCATTTATCATATTTTAGTTTTAACCCATCGGAAAAAGCGACTTCTTTTGCCTGGGTATCGATACTTTTTACTGTTTTATCCAGTACATTAATTATATTCCTGTCCTGGTACCACTTTTCATCATGAATTGCAAGCTGTGACGGGTTAAAAGATGCCAGCATAGATTTCGTAAGCATTGGACGGTTATAGCTTAGTACTGATTCATTGGATACCATTACGATAGAACAGGTCTCGTTCCTTTCCCGGATAGCTTCTGCTGCACTCACTCCTGCTGCGCCATTACCCAGAATTAAGTAGAATTCACTGGTATTGTTCTTGTAACTTACTTCATCAACCTCTACCGGAACAAAATTTTCTTTTCCAACTCCGCAGACCGGGCATATCTCTATTCCTTCTTCAAAAATTTCACCGCAAACCAGACATTTTACCAGCTTCTTTTTCGCTGATTTTTCCTTTGTCCTGGGATTTTCTTTATCCAGCAGCACACATCCGAAATCATAGCCATAATCATAAGCTTCAATCAGATCATTTTTTCCAGGCTTAAATTTAATCTTCAGACCATCCACAACTTTCATGCGCAGTTGTTTCAAACGCTCCACGATGTGGCTGACACCTTCTCCGCTCCAGCCAAAGCTGCCAAAGGCACTAGCCAGTTTACCGCCATGAGTACATGCGAACATGGAAGTGGTCAGATCCCAGATCGGCTTAAGTGCCTCTCCTACAATAGTTGGTGTTCCAAATAAGATACCATCCGCAAATCCGATATCCGCAAGGACTTCATCTTTATCTGATGTCACCATATCATGCAGATGTACATCTATCTTGCCGCTTTCCCGGATTCCTTTCGCTATCTCTTCCGCAATTTCCGCCGTATATCCATAGGCGCTCACATATGGGATTACCACTGTTTTCTGCTGATTTGGATTGATTACGGTACTCCATTGCCGATAAGTATCCATGATTTCTTGAATATTACAATCCAGAACCGGTCCATGTCCTGTGCAGATCATATCAATATCCAGATTTTCTATTCTATTCAATGCTTTTAACATGTACGGCTTAAAAGGCCCGATTATATTATCAAAATAATATTTAAGTGCTCTCATATAGCCATCTTCATCCGTAACCTGGCTGCGCAGAACACCGTCAAAAGTATAGTGGCTTCCAAAAGAGTCGCAGGTTACCAGCACTTTGTCTTCTGCTATATAAGTATACATCGTATCCGGCCAATGCAGGTTTGGCAGAATCATAAAATGAAGGGTCTTATCTCCCAGGGAAAGGGTGTCATTCTCCTTCACTGCAATGCTGTAGAAGTCCCGGTTTACAATGTTTTTTAGAAAACTGATGGCTACAGCAGTACCAACAATTTTAATATTAGGATTCATTTCTATCAGTTTTTCCACACTGCCGGCATGGTCCGGTTCCGTATGATCCACTATAATATAATCAATCTTATTGATATCCACCAGCTGCTCTAACTCTTCGAGGTAAGTGTCAAAAAATTTAAACTTTGCAGTCTCAAACAAAGCTGTCTTTTCGCTGCCTTTTATCAGATATGAATTATATGTGGTTCCAAACTCCGTTTCCATTATAATATCAAAGACTCTCAGATCCTTGTCTTTAATTCCGGTCCAATATAAATTTTTCTTTAATTCTAAAGTCTTCATACTACACCTCTCCTTTGCGATTGCATTTTATATCTGCTATTTTAACACATATTCCAGTCTAAATATATGCTTTCGAAAAATTTAAGAATACTGCCTAGCGTATTTGAAAATGCTCCCAATCCGGTCCTGACACGCTCTGGATAGTATACTAAAGGTCGTCCACAAGTGCTGTACTTTTGGCATAGGCTGTGCTTCTGGCCTCAAAGAAATCTGTCTTTATCAGATTTGCATTGCTGTACTGGCTCACCCAGGACATACTTGCAGGCTCTTCATCATGTCCTTCATACAGCTTTTTAAAACCAAGATTGGTACAGCGCAGATTCCCGAGATATTTAATATAATCCGTGATCATTTCTTTGGTAAGTCCTGGTATTGCATCTCCGATCACGTAATGTCCCCAGCGGATTTCCTGTTCGCAGCCTTCCCGGATCATCTCACGGTACACATCTACTTTTTCA
>NZ_JNGB01000027.1:0-20635 GCF_001029355.1 Robinsoniella sp. RHS | reverse complement strand
TCCAATCACCAGTATATCAGGGGAAAGATATTCAAACATCTTTTCAATCTTCATCTGATCCCCGGAAATATAACTCTCCATCAACTGTTGTATCAATAGACTTGCCCTGCTGCATATATCTTCCTTCCTCATGGATACCTCCGTTTCGCTTGCTTGCATTATTATTATGATAACATATGGATTGTTATGTGTCGACTTCCTTTCCTGATTTTACAAAAAGATACAATTAAAAAAGCTCCACAAAGTGGAGCAGTCAGCCAGATTCAATTTAACGCTCAAACATATATCTTTCTATCTCTTGCAATGTTAATTTTCTTACCTTGGTATCCGGATATTCCCTATATGCTCCAGCACTGTAAACCGGAGCCATTTTTTCACATATTTTATCTTTATTTTTCCTCAAAAACAAATGCAGACCTTCTATATCTACAAATATTTTATATGATATACGCCCTTTACTGCTTTTTATTTCATAAACTCCACAGGACTTTTTCATTGTATAATCTGCCGTTCTTAAATATAACTTTGCTATCTCTAAAGATTTGAATGGAAAATTCCACCTTTGCACACCTCTTTTTTCATCATGCTCAATGCAAATGCATCGTCCGCAAGTTCCACAGATATATTGTGTATGATTTTGCAGGCACTCCATAGGATTCAGTAAAGGAGTTATTCTGATCTTATCACTGTAACATTCCTTACACATAATTCTATTTTCCTTTCTTCACATTGTACTTTTTATCAGATCATTTTCACTTTTCTCCGATCTCTTTTTGAATTTAGTTTACTATATTTTCAAAAAACCGTCTATCAAAATATTAGGCTTCTTTTGCTGCTATAACAGAATCTTTTAATCTTGCTTTACAAAAAAGATTTTGCCGGATCGTTCTCACTTTCCGGCAAAATCCTTTTTATTTTATCTACAATTTATTTCCAGGCGGAGCAGATTCTGCATTTTCCTGATCCCCTCTTTTTGGGATGTAACGATGGCATCCAATAAGGGTACCAATGAAGCGCAAATAGGGAATTGCAGTGCATTCTCTGACATGTAGACAGCCCCTTTGTGGTGCGGTATCATTTCACGCATAAAATTAGCGTCAATATTATTGTCGGTGGACGCTGCCTTCATCTCATAAAACATATTCTGTATGATGTAATCATTGTTTTGTTTATAACAGCTGAGTTCTTCCGGTTCATTCATACAGCATTGACATTCCGGATATACCGCTTTCATATTTTCAATGCTTTTCTGCTGGGATATGATAATATTCATTGCTATGTTTTGTAATGGAATATTCGTTGTATACCTCAGCAGATTTTCAGACATGGCAATGGCGGCACAGTGATGGGGAATCATCTGGGTTATGAAACTTCCTGAAATGCTCTCCGTAAGTTTCACCCCAGACATCTTCTGAATCATATTTTCTAAAATGCAGTGATATTGTTCTACATAAGCTTTTGTATTATTACTTAACTGGCATGTATTGGTCATAATTTCACCCTCCTGCCATTATATGCAGGCTGGTTAAAGTTGGTGCCAGATTAATTTCTTCTTAACTTTCCTGCCTTATCATTAATCATTCTTATCAAGTTGGTATTTCTTTCCGGCACAGCCATTTCTTCCATGGGCTTTCACTGTATATAGTGCCTGATCCGCCAGATTCAGCAGTTTATCAGGATCTATTCCGTCGCAGAAAGTCTCATTACAGTATCCGATCGATACCGTCAGGATATCAGAACCCGGATGTTTCTCATGATGAATCTTCTCCTGTTTAAGCCCTGCAGTTACCTGTTCAATATACGCTTTTACTTCCTGATCATCCATATCTACACACAGACAGACGAATTCATCTCCTCCGTAACGGCTGATATAGATTCCTTCCATAACATTATGGGACAAAATCTGGGCTACTTTACGTAAAACCACATCTCCCTGGAAATGACCATAGTAGTCATTATACTGTTTAAAATAATCCACATCCAGCATGATATAACCCAGGGTCTTCAGATTCTCTCTGTGTGTCATCTTAGTTACCAGTTTATTAAACGACCTCCGGTTATACAATCCGGTTAGTTCATCAAGCTGACTGGCATTTTCCAGCGCCTTTCTTTGCTGAATCATATGTTCATGCTCCATCGCTGCCTGATGGATCTGAATCCTTGAAAGCATACTTTGTGAACGCATCTCATCTTCAATCGCTGTAATCTTCCTGACAATTATATAA
Source organism: Robinsoniella sp. RHS (assembly GCF_001029355.1). Classification (NCBI taxonomy): domain Bacteria; kingdom Bacillati; phylum Bacillota; class Clostridia; order Lachnospirales; family Lachnospiraceae; genus Robinsoniella; species Robinsoniella sp. RHS. The sequence goes on along the minus strand of NZ_JNGB01000027.1, from coordinate 18,410 downwards.
TAATCCTGATATGCCTGTCCCAGCTCATCTTCTTCCTGGTACTGCTGGTAATATTTTATTTTAAGGATCTGAATGCGATACAATAATGACAGCGATACATCATATTCGAATTTCTGTATAATATCCAGCAATTTCTTACAGCGTTCCCTGTCACCAATTTCCAGCATGTTTGCACACATACCTTCTGCCATATCACAGACAAAAAACTGGTCTTCCACATTCAGTAAGTCGTCTCCCATTAATCTGTCAGCTTTCTCAGCACATTTCTCCCGGTCTCCTGTCATAGCATAGTAAGCACACCAGCTGCACCCTAACCGGATACGGCTATACACACTGTCATCACACAGTTTTTCACATTTTACAAGAGCCTGTCTGGCACCGTCAGCATCTCCCAGATGTCCGCATACTTCCGCTAAATTAGTCAGATAACAGACCGCAGCCCCAATATTCTCCTCCTCCAGATTGTGCTCAATGTTCGTATATGCCAATTCAAAATATGTCCTGGCTGTTTCCCAGTCTTCTCTGCAGGCAAAGGAATATCCGATATTATTATACAGCTTTCCTGCCATACTGATATCTCCCAGCTTATCTGCCAGTTTTTTACCGTCTAAAAAGTAAGACAGCGCCGTCTGGTCATCATTCAGCTTCTGATAATAGAGCCCGGCGCAGTTACACAGCACCAGCATCAAGTCATCAAAACCATAATCTTTGCATAATGTACTTGCCCGCAGGAGAAAAAAACCACAGCTGGAATACTCTCCCAATGCCAGGTGGCAGTCCACTAAATATACATTTGCAAACGCACAGCCATAGGTGTACTGCTCCGCTTCTGACACATCCAGTAACCTTTTACAAAGCTTCCGTTCTTCTTCCAGATCCGTAAATCGAACCTCCAGAATTCTCTCCATCAATTTCGTTTCATAAGAATCTAATTTCTTTTTTCTGCTCATAATAAATCTACTCTTTTTCTGGAATATGTGTTGCGGCCGGAACGCTTACTCTGATAGAGCGCCTGGTCTGCAAGCTGAAACAATAAATGCATTTCTACCTGCGCTTTGTCTTCACCTGCCGCATAGCCAATAGAAAGGGTCACTTCATTGCTGCAGGGAGACTTTTCATGTGGCAGAGCCTTAGAATGCAGGCTGTCCCTGACACATTTAATAAAATTTTCTATCTCCACCACCGCTAATCCTTCACAAACACATACAAATTCATCTCCCCCATAGCGGCATGAAGAAATTCCGGTTTGTCTGTTTTCTATAAGGCAGCGGGCAATATCCTGGAGAACGAGATCTCCTTTTAAATGTCCGTAATAATCATTATATTCTTTAAAATAATCTACGTCCAGAATAATAATCCCCATGTTTTGCCGGGCATTTTCACTGGTTCGGTCCCGCATCAAGGATTCTAAATACCTGCGGCTATATACACCCGTTAATTCATCCACATTCACTTCCCGCTCTAAGGTTTCCTGTTCCGACTGCATAATTTCCTTCTGCTGTACCAATTGGTCCAGATGAATCTTTGATTTCATAGCATTTACAATCACATTATTTACCTTCGCCCGAAACCCCTCATTTTTCTCATAAAACCTGTGATATACCTCTGTGTGTTTTGAAACCGGCTCGAACAAAAACTCATAGCGGATCGTTGTTTCCTCAAGAGCCTGCATCTGATCCACTCCAGCTTCAACGCAGTTATCCTGCATAGCCTTTAGAAAATGTTTTGCATAATGGGCATTATTCAAATCCATCATTTTTTGTGTCAGGGTGTGATAAGTCTCGAATGCCGACAGCATGTCTTCATTTATAACTTCCTGGCTCCGGAGTAAAAGGTCTGCATATTCAAATGCTTTTTCATTTTCACCTACCGCAGCATAGTAGAGGCACCAATTCTTATATCCCAGTACCTTCTTCTGCCGGGAATCCGATCCTGTCTGGTCATACTCTTCAATAAATTTTCTGGCATCCGCATATTGATTCATAAGTAAAAACACTTCAGACAGATTGCCCAGTATTGAGAGTAAGACCGGGCTTTCCTCTAATACTGACTGCAGCCGATATGCTTTCAAATAATAATTCAGTGCCTGTTCATAACATCGATGACGCTGAAATGCAAATGCCAGGTTGTTCAATACCACACATTCTCCTGCCGCATCATTCAGCCGCTCTGCCACTGTAATTGCTTTCAGGTAATATTCTATGGAGTTTTCTTCATCACCACGCATATCATGATAGATCCCGAACAGACTATATACCCGCAGATGAAGATCGTCCCAGTTATGATTTTCCAGGATCAGACTTTGCGCTCCCTGCAGGCACTTTCCCGCATTCTCTTCATCATAAACCGCAATATAGTAATCCCCCAGGTATGTCAGTGCAAATGCTTTACCATAGGAATCATTACATTTTTCTGACCAGTCCAGAAGTTCCTGGCACAGCCTCTTTTCTTCTTCCAAATCCGTATAACGAATTTCCAAAATTCGGGACATGATCTTTCTCATGCCGTGATTTAAATATTCTGTCATTCAATGGCCTCTTTTAGTGATTTTGTTCTGTATAGTGACAAGCAGCCAGATGGCCGCCGGAGATCTCCTTTAATGCAGGTTTTTCATTCATACAACGTTCCTTTGTCCGCTTACAGCGCCCTGCAAAGGGACACCCTTTGATTGACCCGGCAGCTAAAGACATATCATCTGCCTCCGTGCGCTTGCCCCTTATGAGCTGCTCCCGGGAATCTACTGTCAATACCGACTCCAGCAAAAGTCTGGTATAAGGATGCTGCGGGGTTCTATATATTTCTTTTGTTCTTCCAATCTCCATTATGTGTCCCAGATACATAACAGCCACGCGGTCAGATATATAATGTACCATATTCATATCATGAGCAATAAAAACATAGGTTAATCCGATCTCTTTGCCCAAACGTTTCAGCAGATTCATAATCTGGCTCTGAATAGACACATCTAATGCGGCAATCGGTTCATCGCATATCAGCAGCTCAGGCTCCAATGCCAATGCACGTGCAATTCCGATACGCTGTCTCTGTCCGCCGGAAAATTCATTGGGGAAGCGTCCGGCATGAGCTGTCTGCAGCCCCACTGATTTCAGAAGTTCAAAGACCCTGGTTTCTCTCTCTTTTTTCGTTAATCTGTTCTGAATGACCAGGTTTTCAGCAACAATATCTCCCACCGTCATCCGGGGATTCAGGGACGAATATGGATCCTGAAAGACCATCTGAACTTTGTTTGCAAATGCAAGCCGGTGTTTTCTCCGCTTTAAATCAAGTTTTTCTCCATGGAAGTACAGGTTTCCTTCTACCTTTGGATAAACACCCATTATGACTCTGGCAAGTGTAGATTTACCACAGCCTGATTCTCCAACAATACCCAGTGTTTCCCCTTTATTAATCTTCAGATTCACATCCTGCAGTGCCTGAACTCTTCGTTTGTCATTTATCGTAAAGCCCTTGGAGACATGTTCTAACTGAAGTAATGGTTCCATTATGAATATCCTCCTTCTGGGTTATCCCGGTGATAAAGCCAGCAAGATGTCCTGTGTCCATCCTCTATTTCAATTTCAGGCGGATCCGCCAGATGACAAATCTTCATACAAGCTTCACAGCGCGGCGCAAAGGAACACCCTTGCGGCAGCTTGTCAAGATCCGGCGGGGCTCCATTAATTGCACGGAGTTCCTTATCCTTTTCCAGGTTTGGCAAACTCTCAATTAGGCCGCGTGTATAGGGATGTGCCGGTTTTTCAAACAACCTTCCAACATCACTTTCCTCCACAATTTTACCTGCATACATAACCGCAACTTTATCCGCAACATTTGCTACGACGCTCAGATCATGGGTTATCATTAATACAGACGTATGCAGCTCTGTCTGCATTTTTTTCAGTAGAGCCAGAATCTGCATTTGAATGGTGGGATCAAGTGCCGTTGTTGGTTCATCTGCAATCAGCAATACCGGACTGCATGCCAAAGCCATGGCAATCATGGCTCTCTGACGCATTCCTCCTGAAAACTGATGTGGATACTGCTCTGCACGCAGGGATGCTTCCGGTATCTGTACCATTTCCAGCAGCCGAACCGCTTCTGACTTACACTCAGCAGACGTTTTTTTTCCATGTCTGCGCAGAGTTTCTGTCACCTGTTTTCCAACCTTCATTGTTGGATTCAGATATGTAAGCGGATCCTGAAAAATCATGCCTGCCAGCTTCCCTCGTATTTCAAGCATCTCTCTCTCAGAAGCAGCAAGAATATCTCTTCCACCAAGCCAGAGCTCTTCTGCTGTCATATCCCCCCCTGATACATCATTGAGTTTTAAAACAGATTTTGCTGTCACACTCTTTCCACATCCGCTTTCTCCTACCAGCGCCAGAATTTCTCCTTTTCTAACCGACAAAGATACCCCCCGTACAGCATCCAGATTCCCATAACGCTGTTTAAATGACACTCTCAGCTCTTTTATTTTCAGCACTTCGTCCATGTGTAATATGTCTCCTTATCTTAGGATCCAGAATATCCTGTAATCTGTCACCCAGAAGATTGAATGCCAGCATAAGCAGACAGATGTATATTCCAGGCACTGCTAACTGCATCGGATATGTCTGAAATACACCGATGCCTTCATTTGCCATGACCCCCAGAGAGGGATAAGGCGGTGCAACTCCCATTCCGAGCATAGATAAAAACGCTTCGGTAAAAATAATCCCAGGTATATCCAGAGTAGCATTAACAATAATAATTCCAAACATATTTGGGAGCAGATGTATAAAAATAATCCGTCCTGCACTGGCTCCCATTATTTTTGCTGCCACCACAAATTCCTGATTTTTCAGCGATAACACCTGACCTCTTACAAGTCTAGCCATACCTGTCCATCCAACAAGGGAATACGCAAGAATCAAGGAACCGATTCCTCTTGGCAGAACTGCCATCAAAAGCAGGACAATTACCATATAAGGTATACCGCTGACTACCTCCAGAAGACGCATCATTATATTGTCAGCTGCTCCTCCCATATATCCCGAGATACTGCCGTATGTAACCCCCACAACACAGTCAATCAATGCCACGGCACCTGCCACAGTCAGCGAAATTCTTGCACCATACCAGAGCCTAACGAATATATCACGTCCTAAATGGTCTGTACCAAATATATGAATCAATCCATTGACCGGATCTCTGCTGAAAAATGACTGATTCGCAAAAGCGACATTCTGTGCCGCATAATCAAACGGACTCAGAAAAGGAATCAGTACCGCTCCCAGGATCATTGCCAGAAGGAGAATCAGAAAAAAACCAGTTGACGGGCTGCTCAGGAAAAGCTGAAATGTTTCCTTACCATAGCTTGGAACAGTATGTATGGCATTCTCTTTCTGCTTCGGTTCATTCTTCGCTACCCGCTCAAAATACTTAGCCGGTATCCTGCCATTTTCATCCTTCAATTTCAACACCTCCCAGCCTGATTCTCGGATCTACGAGACTATGAATGACATCTACAACCAAATTACAAAGTACCAGGAAAATACCAAAAAATAAAGTTGTACCCACAATAACCGGATAATCATTTGCCCGAACAGAATCGACAAAATACTTTCCAAGTCCCGGGATTGCAAAAACATTTTCAACCGCAAAAGTTCCAGTAAGCAATACCGCGGTCATGGGACCAAGTACTGTTATTACAGGCATAACAGCATTTCGGAGGCAATGGCTGAAAATAATTTGCTTTTTACTAAGCCCCTTCATTCTTGCTGTCGTAATATAATCCTTTTCCAGTACTTCCAGCATACTGGAACGCATAAGCCGGCTGATAATTGCAATCGTACCAAATGCCAGCGAAAAAGAGGGCAGTAACTTACTGCTTTCTCCTTTCCACCCAATGATGTCGAATACATGCATACCGGTAATCTGATACAGCTTAACCCCAAGAAAATACTGCAGTAGAGCTCCCAAAATAAAAGAAGGGACCGACACACCCAGTAATGCTATGATCATAATTCCGGTATCCCAGGCTTTCCCTCGTTTAACCGCTGCCATGATCCCCAGTAATAAGCCAATCAGAACCGCAAAGATCAGGGAACGGATTCCAAGTTCCAGGGACACCGGAAATGCACCGCCGATAATATCGGTGACCTGTCTGCCGCTTACAAGAGAACTGCCAAGGTCTCCCCTGCATACATTCCCAATATAAATAAAATATTGTTCAAAGACCGGCTTGTCCAGCCCGTACTTTGCCGTAAGGGCGGCCTGGATAGCCGGTCTGATTGCTTTATTTCCCGAGAACGGATTCCCGGGAAGCATATGCATTAATAAAAATGTTATGGTTGTCAATACCAGTACTGTAAAAAAAGCATATATGATCCTTTTTACCACATATTGAGCTTGAAAGCGCAAAATTTTCACCTCTGCTCTCTGCCTTACCGGGCATTAATAGACGCACCGTCACACACGTTGAAATACTGGAACGGCGTACGTACCAGACCCTCCACTTTGTCTGACACTGCATATGTAGTACAGGTAAAATACAGCGGCCCCATCGCCATATCATCTAACAATAACTTCTCTGCCTGAATCATCAGTTCCTGTTTTTTGCCTGCATCACCTTGCTCATCTGCATCTGCCAAAAGCCTGTCATACTCAGGATTGGAGTATTTCCCCATGTTATTGACATTATCACTGGCGAAGTATTCCAAAAATGTCATTGCAGTATTCTCAGTCGGCCCGTTTGCCTCAATGCTTATATTAAAATCTCCATTTTCTTTCGCTTCCTGAAGTGCTTTCCATGCCTGGGCATTAATCGTCACATCAATACCAAGATTTGTCTTCCACTGCTGCTGGATATATGCCGCCTGATTCTGGCTGTAAGACGTATCCACAACATCCAGTGTCAGCTTTATATCTGCGGCTGCTATTTTCAATTCCTCCAGAGCAAGTTCCATATATTTTTTTGCATTTTCCAAATCATATGCGAACAGGCTGCCACGTGCACTGGCATAGCTTTTCTCTCCGGCACCTGCAATCATCTCCGGCACGAGACCATCTGCTGCAACAGACCCGTCTGCAATCACATTATCAAGAAGACTCTGTGTATCAATGGAATAAGCCAGCGCTTTCCGAATATTTTCATTAACCAGATACTCATTCTCCATATTAAATCCGAGATACCACGTTCCTCCGTCAATATAGGTATGAATTGCTTTTTCATCTTTATCTTTCACCTGTGCAATCTGCTCACTGTAAATATTGCACAGATCAATTTCTCCGGTTGTAAAAGCATTCAGCCGGGTATTCGTATCGCCGATCATAGCCAGCTTGACCTTAGGAATCCTGATATCAGAAGCATTGTAATAATCATCCCACTTTTCCAGCATCATATGGTCATCATGGGTCCATTCCGTCAGCCTGTACGCCCCGTTCGTAACCATCTTATCCGCATCTTTTCCATATTCCGCAGCACCAATTTCTTCATAAGCCTTTTGATTCATCGGAAAATACATGGGCAGTGCTAAAAGGAACAGGCCATCCGTCATAGGATGTGACCATTCAATCTCCAATGTATAATCATCTCTCACCTTAATTCCCAGTTCCGATTCATCTGCCTGCCCATTATAAAAAGCTTCTCCGTTTTTAATATTCTCATATAAAAACGAAGCCATGAATGCACCTGTATCCGGCTTCATCTGGGTTACCCATGCAAAATAAAAATCCTTTGCGGTAACCGGTTCACCATTGGACCACTTTGCATTCTGCTTTAAGTAAATAACATATTTCGTATTATCTGCACTGATGTCCCACTTTTCTGCCAAGTCAGCCACCGGCTCGTCATTTCTATCCAGTCTGGCAATACCAGACATGCAGTGTGACAATATACTCATGGCAACCGCATCACACACAAGGATGGAGTTCATCTCAACAGGTTCTGTGGTAATGTCTAACACGACGGTATCTTCATCCGTGGTGCCTGGGAATGCACCTGCTTTCTTCTGAACTGCATTCTCCTGACCCGTTTGATCTGTATTCACCTGATCTGTTTTGCCTCCGGCACTGGTATTTCCGCAGGACACTAAATTGAACATCACGATTAAAATCATTGCAAATGCCAGTAATTTTTTCTTTCTCATAATTTACTTCCCCTTTTTTCTAATTAATGTAGAATGGAAATTTATGTATTTGGGGTAATTATAGCATTTATTGAAATGTGTTGTCAATTTATACATGGATGAGTTTTATGGGGTTGGAAATACGGAAAATAGCTGTGCAAAACGATGCGTATCCTGCCGGAAAAGTGAATACCTTTGTAAAAGTAAAACTTTCATACTAAATATCATCATAGTATACTTCTTTGTTCATATAAATCTTTTCCCGCTTAGAATCATAGTACATACTTGATTGACCTATAATCGGAGTGATATCATATCTGTCAAAGTTTAATCCATATTCCTCCTGTATAAATTCAATAAACTCCATTATGTCTATTTTCTTCAACTTTTTCATGATAAACAAAAAGAAATCAGCACGCGTAAACTGCCTTCCTATGTGACTAAAAAGGAAACCACCGCCTACTTTACTATAACGAATCTCCTTATTCCCGCGCAATAAGGCTCCATAAAACCAATCGTCATAACCAAGCTTATCCAATTTACTTGTAAATCCGTTTTTTCTGATAGATTTTATTGAAAAAAACTCTTCGTTATCATATTGTGCCGCATCAAATGCATATTGTTTTAAATCTTCTTGCGATATATCCGGTGCCTTTTCACTAAAACTTCCATAAGTCAAATACTTATTTTTTTCAAATTCCAAAATATCACAATTAATGCGCATGCCCTCCAGAACACCTGCAAAATTTTGATTATACTTAATACGTCTGTCAAACATGTCAAGATCCGTAATCTCATCCTTAAGTAAAAGTGCTTTAAAATACTCCTCTCCATTCGGATAAGTATTTTTTATAACATAATCAATATACACCTGAAATCCCATAGTTTTTAGTGTATATGGATTTACTTTTTCCTTATCTCCTTTTGGGAATGTTTCCATGTAGATATTTTCAATATCTTCGATAAAATAAAAGTCTTTTATAAGTTTATTCCCCATTATTTTATATTCAGCATCTGACATAATCTTATAGTCCACAGAAAACATACCGTTATTGTAATATTTATTGATAAAAGGTGTAAAGTTAGCCAATGCTGTTTCGCTTTTGACACCAAATTCTTCCTCATATGCCTTACCAAAAGCATAAAACTCAATCGGTGCAACTCTGTATAAAAATTCTACGGTCTGCTGTTCTCTGTCTGATTCTCCAATGGAAATAAATGGCATCCTTCCTAATGATAAGTTTATCGGCAATTTATCAATATTTTTCTTTATAATATTATGTAATTCATACTCATCCATAATATTGAATTCTTCCATTAATTCAGGATAAACATTAAACAGTTTCAGTGTAGAAATCTCCATGTTTTGAAATGAATCAAAACCTAATTCTGCAAACAACCTGTCAAGATCATATTCCTGCATATTATAATATCTAATCCGGTGTCCGTATTTGCTAAGAACATAGCATTGATCATCCATCCTTGCCTCAAAGGCTCTTTCTGTGGGATATAACAGCCGCTCAACATTCTCTAATCCATTCATTTTCAGAAAATCCATATATAGCTGATAATATTCTGAAATAGTACACTCCTGATCACTATAATTTATTTCAAGTAACTTCCTTATTATAGCTTCTCTTTTTATTGGGATATATTCTCCACCGATTACCACACAGTATTTATACATTTCTTTTACTGCCTTTTGTGCAATTGTACCTGAAATATGCTCATCATTTAGTAATTCTTCTAACCCCTTAGAACCTTTTTTATAAGTTCCTTTAAGATAGTTAAACGATTCTTCTGACAAACTAAATATGTTCTTAAACTCTTCCTTCGTAATGTCATAATTTTCGAACCAATATTTAAAGTCATCTTCTCTAAGCTTCGGCATATTCTCAATTGCCTTTTTTGTAATCTGTCTTACTCTTTCTCTAGTTATCCCTATAATGCTGCCGGTCTCTTCCAGAGTCATACCCTTTAATCGACACATTAAAGCTGTTTTTTGATTTCCTTCCTCCATCCGATCCGTATAATCCTGAACTGTTAAAAGATGATATTGCAATCCATCATCTGTATAATCCACCTTATCTTGGGCTTTAAGTTTCTCAATTATTTCCATAAAAATATCAGATGAACACAGTCCAACAGGCAGCATCTTCTTTAATGAATCCATTGGTACTATCGCAGTATCCTGAAGCAAAGAGCAAATATGGTTTTCAAACAGCTTAAAAATTGAAACATCTGAGAATATTTTATTTAATAAATTCCTATTTCCCCATACCATTTCTATATCAGATTCCAGTAAATCCCTATTCTTATATACAATGACCTTTACCTGGTTACTATATATCGCATCATCAAGATCCGGACAATTTATTTTTATATCTTCTTTAATTCTATTGGAATACAGATCAATGAGCTGACTATGTTCATCCGCCTTATATTGAATACAGATAATTTCTTTAAGTTTATTTAAAATTTCTTCTCTGGTGCCAGCCCCCATTCCTTTTACTTCCAAAAAATCTTTATAATCTGTGTTCACGATAGACTTTGCCGTCATATATTTATTTCTTAATAAAGCTCCCGTAGCTCTTGCAGACATCCTCATATCATTCACGTCAATATCGTTCATAATAAAACCATTTGAGTCGTAAAATAAAGTATCATGAACATCTTCCGAAATTGTTGTTTCATCCAGATAATGAAGAACCTTGATTTTCTTCTCCTGAGTAGTATTGTTATGTTTATTGAAATTAACGTTCTTTTCTAAGATAACATCATTTATTTCTGCTTCCAGGTTTAAATCAGTTTCTATTTCCCCAAGAATAGATTTTTTTATAACATCTAATATTTCTACAGCAACATATTTATCAATAGAATCTATACCTAGTATCTCTTCTATTGAAAGCTGCATCAATTCACCTAAATTACTAATATTATATTTCTTTAATACGTTAAACGTATTTGATGAAAACCCCAGCTTGTCTATTAATATATCTTTATTTTCCCCAATCATGATATTACTCCTTTAAAAGTTATTTACATATCATAGTTTATTAATTTCCATCAAATAGTATCGCAAATGCTCTTAGAATAAGCTTTCTGCATGAGAAGTGCCACAGTTTCCACATGCCCAGTATTCCCAAACATATCCACCCCCCGCACTCTCTTAACCTCATACCCCCCATCACAGAGATACCTAAGATCCCTGGCTAGCGTAGCACTATCACAACTCACATACACCACCTTTTGAACCCCCATCTCCAGGATAGCCTTCAGCAAAGCTTCCTCACACCCTTTCCTGGGCGGATCAACCACAATCACATCAGCTTTCACATTCCCCTCAGCCAGCTTCTTCGGCAATACCTCTTCCGATTTTCCCACATAAAACTCCGCATTCTCAATTCCATTTAACTGCGCATTCCTCCTGGCATCCTCTATCGCCTCCGGCACGATTTCCACCCCATAAACCTGCTTTGCCCTCTGAGCCAGGAACAACGATATGGTCCCGATTCCACAATAAAGATCCCACACCGTCTCATTCCCGGTAAGTCCTGCATATTCAAGCGCAGTGCCATAAAGTTTCTCCGTCTGTGCCGGATTTACCTGATAAAAAGACAGCGGAGAAATCTGATACTTCACATCACCGATATAATCTTCAATATATCCTTTTCCCCACAATTCTACAATCTCTCTTCCAAGAATTACATTTGTTTTCTCCCGATTTACATTCAGGGTTATGCTGGTCATTCCATCAAGTTCGCAGAGGCTTTTGATCAGTTCCTCCTGATTTGGCAGAGACTTCCCATTTACAATGATGCAGACCATAATCTCTTTTGTCCGAAAACCATAACGGATCAGAACATGGCGCACCAGCCCTTTTCCGGTAGCTTCATCGTAAGAAGAAACTTTGTTTTCGGTCATATAATCAATGACTTTATCTAATATGGTTTCGTTGATGTCAACGCCGAGGAAGCACTTTCGATTGGGAATAATATTATGGGTTCTTCCTGCATAAAAGCCTGCGATAATATTGCCGTCTTTATCTGTTCCGATGGGGAACTGGGCTTTGTTCCGGTAATAAAACGGTTCTTTCATTCCTATGATAGGCTCCATGGGTGGATTTTCAAACTTCCCGATTCGGATCAGATTGTTGCGGATTTTATTTTCTTTGAATTTGAGCTGTTGTTCGTAGGACATTTCCTGAATCTGGCAGCCACCGCATTGCCTGGCAACCGGACATTTTGCTTCTATGCGGTATGGGGACGGCTCTTTAATAGTTAGCATTCTTGCGTAGCCATAATTTTTCTTGGCTTTCGTGATTTTTGCCTCGATCACATCTCCTATCACAGCATCTTTGACAAACAGCGTATATCCGTCTACCTTGCCGATTCCTTCTCCATCCATACCAATATCTTCTATTTTTACTTTTACTAAATCATTCTTCTTCATTGAAATAACTTCTGCTCGACCATTCTTTTTCATTAAAATAATTTCCCTTTCATCTGCCTGATGTAAATTACAATTGCAAATATAGCAGGCACCGACCGGGCTGCCTGCTATACACTTTCTAACTATTTTGCTGCATCATATCTTTTAAATAACATCTATCTCTCCATTAAATACTGGTCTTCCGAATATTAGATTCAAACAACCGGTTGTACCCAAGCCAATCCGAGTTATCCCCGGCACCCATGATAATCTCCTTCATGGTCTCCATCTTCGCATCCGTATTATCCGCCAGATTAAGTGCCACCGCTTCTGCCAGTGCCGGTTTTTTCGGGGAACCGTATTCCAGTTCTCCATGGTGTGCAAGGATGCAGTGTCTTAATTCGCTTGCCAGTTTTGCCGGGAAGTTTGGTATTTTCCGGATACTGCTGCCCAGTAATTCCGCACCGATGAATATGTGTCCCAGAAGCTGTCCGTCATCTGTGTAATCATTCTCCGGAAATGCAGATAATTCACGCATTTTTCCGATATCATGGAATACTGCTGAGGTAAACAGCAGATCTTTATTCAAAAACGGATACTGACGTACATAGTCTGCGCAGAGGTTCAGTACACCAAGTGTATGTTCTAATAATCCTCCGACAAATCCATGATGTACGGATTTCGCAGCCGAATGGAATTTAAATGCTTTGATAAAACTTTCATTTTCTACAAAAAAGCTGTCTGTAAGCTCTTTGAGATATGGGTTTTGGATCTGTCCAATCAGACTCAGAAGCTCTTTGTACATTTCTTCAATATCCCTGGAGCTCACCGGAAGATAATCAGCTGGTTCATATTCGCCAACCTGTGCTTTTCTTACACGTTTTATGTTCAACTGCAGAGTTCCCTGGAAGCTGGTTACGTCTCCTACTACATCTATGTAATCCATGGCATCGAAATCATCGATTCCCTGGGAATTAGGATCCCAGATCTTCGCATCGATTGTGCCTGTTTTGTCCTGAAGAACTACGTTTTCATATGTTTTTCCGTTTTTAGTAACCGCGGATTGTTTATATTTGCATAAATAGATATCTCCTACACGTTCACTCTCATGCAGCATTTCAATGTATTTCATAATCTTTTTTCTCTTACCTTTCCAAACTGTATATTATTTATATTCGCCGTCCACGATTATACCACAAATAACCTCAGGAATCTACTGTGCATTTCCAAGTGTCACGTCAGCGGGAATTTCTGCGTAATTTCCATCCATTCCCTGGCGCATCAGCAGTACATGGGCGATCTCCTCCGGCTTTAATTTACCAAGCTGGTCGCTGTACTGTTTCATATTCGTGATTTTTTCCCCATTAATGGATATCAGTATATCTGCTTTTTGTATACCGGCATACATTGCGGGAGAATCTGCGGCTATTTCTTTTACATAGACACCTTCCGGGATATGGGATTCCTTTTGGATGCTCTCCGTAACTTCTTTTCCGATAATGCCCATATAAGCCATTTCTACGTTATTGGTCATATTCTCAATCATCTGCCGTATTTCGGAAATCGATACACCGGTTACTGTGGACTGTTCCGCTTGATTTGAAAAATCCCTGGTGATGACTCCTACTATTTTACCGTCCAGATTGACAAGAATACCACTGCCTTCGCTGCTTCCAATGATATCGGTATTGATCATGTTATATTCCCTGTCCTCTACCGAAGTTGGTAATATGGATGTGACCATTCCAAAAGCAATGGATTCTGTATAGCCCAGGGGACTGCCAATGGCTATTACAGGAGCTCCCTGCGCAACCGAGCAGGAACTCGCTAATGCTGAGGTATCGATCAGATTCTTCGTTTCTTCCGGAATCTTGCTGATCGGAAGCCTCACCAGCGCCATATCGGTAGTGGGATCCTGTTTCTGCAAGTCCGCATCCACAGTTGTCGCATCTGGAAATGTTACCCGTAAACGTTCTGCACTTTCTATTACGGCAGACTCTGTCAGCACGTACATATAAGCGCCATTTGCAGCCACAATCAGTCCGGATGCCTCCACATTATTTTCGGAAGGTTCATTGAACAGGTCTACATTGCTGCTGCTTCCCGTCACTGTGACCACAGCTCTTTGTGCTTCTCTGGCAACGGAATACATCTGACTGTAAAGTTTCTTATAATCGGACAGATTCAGTGCCTTTTCTTCTATAACTGTCTGCGGTATGATCTCGCTCTCTTTTTCCGTCACCGCTGCGTCGGTCGGTTTTTCTGTCGGTTTTTCGGTCGGTTTCTCCGCTGGCTTATCCGTTTCTTCTTCTTGCGCAATTACGATCTGTGTCGGGGTCTGGGGCTCACCAAATTTCTGTTTAGCCCAAGGTGTGATGATTGCAAATGTCAATCCGGCTACAGCGCCAAACACAACTGCAAGTCCTACAGCCGCTCCCGTCTTCAGAAACCATTTCTTCTTATAAAATGGCTTTGTCTTAATATGCTCATTGATAAAAGTAAAATCCTTTTTTCCTTGTTGCGACATAAAAGTACTCTCCTTCTCACAGTAAAACACATATCCCCACAGTAATGTCCTAATTCTATCAAACACATATGAACAATCTATGAATTTTAGAAAAATTTAGGTTTTCAATTGTCCGTTTATGGGGTATGATAGAAGCAGGCTTACCAGAGCGTGTCTGAAAAACCACTGCACCAATCCCCACGCTCTAACTATAAAATAAAAGATAAACAGGTGAATTTATGAATCAAAAAGCATTAAAGACATTAGAGTATTACAAAATCATAGATCAGCTTACGGAATTTGCAGGTTCCCTTCTTGGAAAAGAACAGTGTAAGAATCTTCTTCCTTCCTCTGATATAGAAGAAATTGGCAGAATGCAGCACGAAACCAGAGACGCCCTTTTACGCATTTATCAAAAGGGCAGCGTTTCCTTTTCCGGGGTAACGGATATACGGGGTTCTTTAAAGCGCCTTGATATTGGAAGTATCCTTAGTATGGAAGAATTACTTCGTATCTGTAAACTGCTTGAGACCTGCAGCCGCGTGAAATCCTATTCCCGCGGTGAGACTGACAATGACGAACCGGACTGTCTGGATGAGATGTTCGAGGCATTGCAGCCGCTGACTCCGCTTTCTACGGAAATCAGACGCTGTATCCCATCAGAAACGGAGATCAGCGATGATGCCAGCCCTGCCCTGCATCACATCAGACGCCAGATGAAGCAGACGAATGACAAGATCCATTCCCAGCTTTCTTCTATGGTAAATGGCTCAGTCCGTACTTATTTACAGGATGCGGTTATTACTATGAGAAATGGACGTTACTGCATTCCCGTAAAGGCAGAATACCGGGGTCAGGTACCTGGTATGATCCATGACCAGTCTTCTACCGGCTCCACTTTATTCGTGGAACCTATGGCTGTAGTGAAGCTGAACAATGACATTCGGGAACTTGAATTAAAGGAAGAAAAAGAAATTGAAGTTATCCTTTCTACGTTGAGTTCACAGGCAGCTGAGGAAATGGAGGCTTTGGAAGACGACCTGGCATTGCTGACAAAATTAGACTTTATTTTTGCCCGTGCCCTGCTGGCTAAATCTTATAACGGAAGCGAACCGATTTTCAATGAACGGGGATATATTAATATCAAAAAAGGCCGCCATCCGTTACTGGACAAAAAGAAGGTGGTGCCAATTGATATCCAGCTTGGCCAGAAATTTGAACTGCTGATTATTACCGGTCCGAATACCGGTGGTAAAACTGTTTCCTTAAAAACGGTAGGTCTGTTTACCCTGATGGGACAGGCAGGCCTGCATATTCCGGCATTTGACCGCTCGGAACTGGCTGTATTTGAAGAGGTATATGCAGATATCGGAGATGAGCAGAGTATTGAGCAAAGCCTTAGTACCTTCTCTTCCCATATGACTAATATCGTTTCTATTTTGGAACATGCAACAGATAAATCCCTTGTACTGTTTGATGAATTAGGGGCAGGAACTGACCCTACGGAAGGCGCCGCTCTTGCAATTGCCATTCTGAGCAATCTGCACCGTCAGGGCATCCGGACAATGGCCACGACTCATTACAGTGAACTGAAAGTATATGCCCTTACAACCCCCGGGGTGGAAAACGGCTGCTGCGAATTCAACGTAGAGACCCTCCGCCCTACTTATCGTCTCTTAATCGGCATTCCCGGCAAAAGTAACGCTTTTGCCATATCTGGTAAGCTCGGACTGCCCCAGGAGATCATTGAGGAAGCAAAAGGACATTTAAGTGAGCAGGATGAGAGTTTCGAAGACCTGATTACGGATCTGGAAAACAGCCGTGTAACCATTGAACAGGAACGGGATGAAATCAACCGCTATAAGCAGGAAATTCAGACCTTAAAAGAAAAACTGGAAGAAAAGCAGGTAAAACTGAATACCAGCAAAGATAAGATTTTAAGAGAAGCAAATGAACAGGCCCACCAGATTCTCCGTGAAGCAAAAGAATATGCAGACACTACTATTAAGAATTTCAACAAATTCGGCAAAGCCGGGATTTCTTCCAAACAAATGGAACAGGAACGCAGCCGTCTGCGTGAAAAAATGTCTTCCGTAGAAAAGAATCTGGCTATGAAGACAGAAAAAAAAGCAGTGAAAGCAATCAAGCCGAAAGAACTTCGCGTAGGCGACAGTGTAAAAGTACTGAGTCTGAATCTGCGGGGAACCGTAAGTACCCTGCCCAACGCGAAAGGTGATCTGTTTGTACAAATGGGTATTCTGCGCTCCCAGGTAAATGTAAGTGACCTGGAACGCATTGATGAACCGGTTATTACCGCCCCGAACATGAGCAGATCCAGCAGCGGCAAGATAAAGATGTCCAAATCTGCATCTGTGGGCATTGAAATCAACCTGCTTGGCAAGACCTCTGACGAAGCCCTTGCCGAACTGGACAAATATCTGGATGACGCTTACCTGGCACACATGCCTTCTGTACGCGTTGTACACGGTAAAGGTACCGGCGCACTTCGTAAAGCGGTGCACAATTATCTGAAGCGTTCAAAAATCGTAGCTTCTTACCGCCTTGGTGAATTTGGTGAAGGTGATTCCGGAGTTACTATCGTAGAATTTAAGAAGTAGTAGAATGGGATATTCACTTACATTTATTCCACATTTAAGGAGGTCATTATGGTGACAAGACAGAAAATCATGATCGTAGATGATGATGCTAACATTGCAGAACTTATATCTCTGTATTTAACAAAAGAATGTTTTGATACAAAAATGGTATATGACGGGGAAGAGGCTATTAAAGAATTTGACCAATTTCAACCAAACCTGATCCTGCTGGATCTGATGCTTCCGGGTATGGATGGCTATCAGGTCTGCCGTGAAATCAGGCAGAAATCTTCCGTTCCAATTATTATGCTTTCCGCAAAAGGAGAAATCTTTGATAAAGTTTTAGGTTTAGAATTAGGTGCAGATGATTATATGATTAAGCCCTTTGATTCCAAAGAACTGGTAGCCCGGGTAAAAGCGGTACTCCGCCGCTTCCAGCCGGAGAAACCTGCAGCTGCAAAGCCAGCTGGAAAATACGTGGAGTACCAGGATCTGGTGATCAATCAGACCAATTATTCCGTTGTCTATATGGGGGAAACCGTTGATATGCCGCCGAAAGAACTGGAATTATTATACTTCCTGGCTTCTTCCCCAAATCAGGTGTTTACCAGAGAACAGCTTCTGGATCATATCTGGGGCTATGAATATATCGGCGATACCCGAACCGTAGACGTACATATTAAGCGCCTTCGTGAAAAAATTAAGGACCATGCAAACTGGGCGATTTCCACCGTCTGGGGCATCGGTTACAAATTTGAGGTGAAATCT